>JANOEW010000692.1:0-6633 GCA_031413475.1 Amaricoccus sp. | reverse complement strand
AAAGTCCAGGTGTTGCGACGACCGGTTGAGTTCGCCCAATATCTGTCTATAAAGTACACCGAGCGTCTGGCGGCCGCCGGCGTCGAGCCCTCGGTCGGCAGTGTCGGAGACTCCTACGACAACGCCCTCGCCGAGACGATCAATGGCCTCTTCAAGACTGAGGTCATTCATCGAACGGGGCCGTGGCGCAGCCTTGAAGCCGTCGAGTTCGCCACCCTCGAATGGGTCGACTGGTTCAACAACCGCCGTCTCCTCGAGCCCATCGGAAACATCCCGCCCGCCGAGGCAGAGGCGCGCTACTACGCCGAGCTGGAGATCATCGCCATCGCGGCTAGGACTCAAACAAACTTGTCTCCGGGAAACCCGGCGCGGTTCAATATCCGGTTCACGAATCCGGTTGACGGCACACAGAACTTCTGCGGATGCAGGAGTGGCTCGGTTGGAGCCCCACTTGGGTCTCAAGATCCAAGCGGACCTCGGGGTCGGCATCTATAGCGCAGAGAGAGTCCATAGGATGTCGCTGGAACTTCGCGTGCAGGAGCTTAGGTCCGACGCGACCACGTCCGAAAGGCTCGAGTCCATCCTCTTTTCCCGGACTGACCGCTTCGAGTTCACTTCCGACGCCGGCGCGGTGCGGACCGAGGTCTTCACCTTGGCGAGGTCCCCGATCCGCTTCGGGCGCGGGACGTCCACTGGTCACGTGATCGAGCTGACCGAAGAGAACCAGGCGACATTTCTCATCCCGACGCGGGGCCGGCTGGGCGTGCGGGTCGTCGGCCGTGACTACAACGCTGAAGAGGGGAGCATGCTCTCGCTGCACCCGCATCGACGACGCAGCGTCGTCGCGCCAGCCGACGACGGGCGCTACGCGGCGCTCGTCATGATGTTGCCCATTGCGCAATTTTCAACCTACTCGTCTTCCGACGGCTCAAGGCCCTTTCTTGGAGGCCGCGATGGCGCCAACCTGCGAAGCGCCGAGGCGCGGCGATTGCAGAGCTATCTCGGTTTCATGATCGGCGACATCCTCGCCGACCCTTGGCAGGGGCCGCCGGAGCGTTCGGCCCGGGGCATGCTTGCGCTGGTCGAGGATCTGCTTCGCGACCTGATCGCCGCGGGGACCGATACCGTCGGGCCGCCGCCTCGGGTGCGGGCGGCCTCGGCGCAACGGGTGCGTGGAGCGGAAGAACTGCTGCGCGAGCGCGCAGACGAGCCGCTCTCGATCGCGGCTCTGGCCGATGAGCTCGGCATCGGGCTGCGCAGCCTGCAGCTGTCGTTCCGCGAGGTCTATGGCCTCACCCCGCGCGAGCTTCTCGGCCGCATCCGGCTCGAACGCGCCCGCGAGCGCCTGCTCGCGGGCGATCCGTCGGCGCAGGTGACGACCGTCGCGCTCGACTGCGGGTTCACCCATCTCAGCCGCTTCGCCGGAGCCTACCACCGGGCCTTCGGCGAGCGGTCGAGCGAGACGCTGCGCCGCCGTCGCGCCTGAGGCGGGCGGGGGCTGGGACCGTCAGTTCATCTCGACCCAGTCTTCGATCACGCTGCCGTCCTCGGGCACGGTGCAGGCGACCTTGCGGGGCCTGTCCTTCTCCTGGATGATGATCTCGTAGTAGCCCGGGCGGAGCGGGCTGATCTGCTCGACCCTGGCCGGAACCCCGACCATCTGGAGGCACTTGTTGATCGCGGCCTTGGGAGCGCCGCCGTCGGCAGGGGACGCTTGCGAATGACCCTCCTTGATGTCGATGCGGAGAAACTTCCTGTCGCCGTCGAAGACACACTCGAACAGCGTCGGGGTCGGCCCGTCGGTCTGACCGTAGACGTGGAGCTTGCCGTGCGTCTTCTCTACGGGCAGCAGGATGAGCTCGTTCACCGGAATGTCGAGCCTCGCGCCGGCGTCCTCGGCGCAGGACTGCGCGAGCTTGGGCTCGGAGACGATCTTGGCGGCCGCAGCCTGCGGCAGGACGCCGAGCGCCGCTGCGGCGAGGCTGAACGAAAGGACGCGCAGCAGGGGTGTCTGTGACATGGGTCCTCAAGGTTTCCAGATTGACGGATAGCCCGGTTCGGGTCGCGAGCCGCTTATCGCACGTCGTGACGTCGCCGATCTATCCGGAATGCGAACCATCAGAGCCTACCATGCGTTGACGCGGCTTTCGGGCGCGAGCCACACCGGTTCCCCTGGCTCGATGCCGAAGGCTTCGTAGAAGGCGTCGAGATGCTGGAGCGGCGCCACGGCTCGATAGGAGTCGGCTGGATGGGGGTTGGTTGCGACCAGCGTACGCAGGAGTTCGTCGGTCGTCTTGGACGTCCACATCTGGGCCCAGGCGAGGAAGCAGCGCTGGAATGGCGTTAGTCCATCGATGGCGACGTTCTCATCGGGATGATCGGCAAGGTAGCGGCGCAGCGCCTCGGAGGCGAGGGTTATGCCGCCGACATCGGCCAAGTTCTCCCCCACTTCGAGCGCGCCGTTGCCCTTCAGGCCCGGAAGGACGTCGTAGGCGTCCGCTTGGTCGATGAGTTTCTGCGCCTCGGCGTCGAAGGCCGTTGCGTCCGCGGGGGTCCACCAGTCGCGCAGATTGCCCTCGGCGTCGAACTGGCGGCCGTTGCTGTCGAAGCCATGGGTCATTTCATGGCCGATGATGGCCCCGATACGGCAGTAATAGACCGGGGCGTCCATGTCGGCTTCGAACATCGGCGACTGGAGGATCGCTGCGGGAACCTCGAACCCGTTGAGCTGCGGATCGTAGGCGGCGTTCACGACGATCGGCAGGGTCGCGCGCGGATTGGAGAACTCGTCCCGCTTAACGGGCTTGCCGAACTTCGCCCGCATCCGATCGTTGTCGAAGGCTGCGAGCGCCGCGAGGTTGGCCACCGGATCGCCGCCGATCTCGACCCCGCTGTAGTCGATCCAGGCGTCGGGATAGCCGACGCGGATCGTGAAGGCGTCGAGCTTTTCCAGCGCCGCGGCGCGCGTCGGCTCCGACAACCATTCGCGGGTTGGGATGCGCGCCGCGAAGGTCTCCCGGATGCGCGCGATCATGTCGACCGCCTTGGCCTTCGCACCTTCGGCAAAGAAGCCCTCGACATAGAGCCGGCTGACCGGGTGACCGATTTTCTGAGTGATCAGGGCCAGCGCGCGTTCCTCGCGCGGCAGAAGGACGGGAACGCCGGTCAGCGCCTCGACCAGCGCGCGCGTCGGCTCCTCGAAGTCGGTCGACAGCACGCCCTGATACTTCAGGATCAGCATCAGCGCCGCGTAGTCCTTGAAGTCTTGCAGCGGACGCTCGCGCAGCATCCCGGACAGGACCGGCAGGTAGCGCGGCTCGGTCAGGATGATCCGCTCGGGCAGCGGGTAGCCCGTTTCCTTGAAATATAAGCTCAGGTCTAGCTCGGGGATCTGCGCTTGGAGATCTGCAAACGTCAGCGGGTTGTAGATGTTGCGCGGATCGGCCGCCTCGGCCGGTTTCAGCTTGGCCGCGTGGAGCTCGGTTTCGATGGCGATGGCCAGATCGGCGATCCGGCCCGCCTCCGCCGGAGCGTAGCCCGCGACCTCCAGCATCTGCGCGAGATAGCTTCGGTAGGCCGCAAACCGCGTTGAACCGGGCGCGTCGTCGTAGACGTCCTCGGCCGGCATCCCGAAGTCGCCGGCGGCCCCGTAGATCGCATAGCGCTCACTGTCGGCCAGATCCTCCATCGGCCCGAAGGCTGCGAGCAGGAGGGGCCCGTCCGTGTTCGCCAGGCTGCCCATCAGCCGCGACAGGTCGTCGAGCGACTGCACAGCCGCGATCGCGTCGAGCTGCGGTCGAAGCGGCGTCATTCCCGCGGCGTCCCGCGCCGCGGTGTCCATGTAGGCGTTGTAGAAGGCGCCCACCTGCCGGGCGGGGCTGCCCTCCGGCGCGGTCGCGACGTGGGCGCCCGCCTGCAGAAGGACGAGCTTCATCTGCGCCTTCAGCCGTTCCCCGACGATGTCGAAGACGCCATAGCTCGCGAGTCGCACCGGTCGTTGCACCCGGTCAAGCCAGGAACCCGAGGCGTAACGCTGGAAGCTCGCGCCCGGATCGATCGCCGCGTCCATGTTCTCGACCGAGAAAGCGAGATCGTCCGGGCCGGGCGGCGGCAGGTCTGCCGCCGCGAGCGGTATGGCCGCACTGGAGAGGAGCGCGACCGCCATGGCGGCAAGGCGGAGCGCGGTGGCGCTGGGGGCGGCTATGGCCATTCGGGACTCCCGTGTGAACTGCTTATGGCGAAACTTATCGCTCGGACGATCGCGCGCTATCCGATCCGCGAAATGCACAAGAAACGTCGACGGCGCTTCCTTCGCGCCACCGCGATCACGCAGATTGCGCCCGGCGCCAGTCAAGGCGAGGTCGCGCCGGCCCGCAGCGCCGCGATACGCGCGCGATAGGCGGACTCCGTGCAACCTCGGTGGTCCTCCTGGAAGGCGCAGAGGCTCCGCTCCCGGAACCACACCGCCTGCGCCTCCGCCGCCGCGGGGTCGCCGCTCGAACCGGCTTCGACCTGCGCCCAGAGCCGCGCCAGCTCGGCGTTGAGCGCACGCAGGTCCGGATCGTCGCAGACGAGCATGTCCGTGGCGTAGGTCGGCGCCGCGCAGTCCGCCGTCGTCTGGTCCGTCGGCGGCGCGACCGCCGCCGGATCGTCGCAGGACGCGACGAGGGGCGCCGCGATTGCGAGCCAGAGTCGGCAGAGCATCCGCATCGCGCCGGCCCCCTCAGCCGCCGTTCACGACCGCCTCGGGGATCTCGTAGCGCTCGTCGCCGATGCGGACGAGGAAGAGGTCGGCCTCTTTCTCGTGCGTAACCGCGGCGTCGATGTTGGTCGCGACCGGCGCCCCCGCCTCGAACAGGATCTGCCGCTCCTGACCGCCCCCGAGCGCGATCCAGACGCCGGCATTGCCGGGACCGTCGCGAACCACGCCGAAGGGGCACTCGTGGGTCGGCTGGCCCAGGGCCGTGGCGCAGGGCACGAAGCCCGTCGCGTCGAAGGACGCGCCCTCGCCAACCGGCCCGCCCTCCATCGCCGCGGGCGCCTGCGGAGCCGCCGCCTCGACCAGGAATGTGCCGGCGACCCAACCCTGCTGGCCCGATCCGTCCGCGCGAACGCTGCACCAGCGGTCGGGCCCGGTCATCCGGCAGCCGCGGTTTTGCAGCAGTTCGCCGTTCTGCGCCTTGCCGACGACCGGGTAGCGCGTCGCGGGCCCGGAGCGGACGTTGAGCGCGTCACCGTCGCCCACGCCCGCCACCTGCCACCAGTCCGGCCCGCCGGCGAGCCCGTCCGCGAAGTCCGGGCCGCCGAGGCCGATCCCGAGCGAATATGCGGCCGACTCGTCCCGCCGCGCCGCGTTGCGCATCAGAAAAACCTGCACCACGTAGTCCCCCGTTTCGGGAACCGGCAGGTCGGCGACCGCGCCGGAGGTCGAACCGTCGAAGATCGCCTCCTGCGAGCCGGCCGGCAGCACGTTGAAGTTGGCGCTCGCGTTCGACGACAGAAGATCGACCGAGATCGTCTGTCCCGCCTCGGCCGCGACCACGTATTCGGCGGATTCGTCGCCGCGGATCTCGCCGGTGATCACCGTGCCGCCCGCTGCCGCCGCCGCTTCCACGCGCACTGTGCGCACCGACTGGGCCAGCCCGGCTGTCGCAAGCACGACGGTCAGCAATCCGCCGGCGAGGGCGAGGGGAAAGAAAGGGACGACGGGCATCGGATATCTCCTGTCACTACGGACCGCTCGCGAGGGCGCGCGGTCTCCGATCTGGTGTGGTAAGGCGCTTGAGCGTGCCTGGCTAGCCGATATGCGAAACGCCGCTCCCACGCTTCGCATTCCGGATAGAGCCCGCCCGTGTAAAAGGAAAAAAACACTCCCAAACAGCGGCGCCGCCCGCGCCACGCCCGAGGACCTGATCGAATGACCCCCGACCAAATCGTCGCAGTCGTGACCACCGTGCTTTCAGCGAGGGACTGATGAGCGACAGGACCGGACTTCTCGCCATCTTCATCGCTGCGGCCATCTTCGGGACCGGATGCGACAGGACCGCAACGGCCGGCCCGTCCGCGACCGTGCGGAATGCAGGCCTGCCGGCCGCGCAGGCCTGCCGCGCCGCGATTGCGGGCCAGATGGGTCTGGCGGTGGCGGAGGTCGCGATCCGCGACGTGACGCGGTCCGAGGCTGGCGTCGGCGTGCGGGCCACGGTCGACGGCGCCGACGCGCCGTGGGAGTGTCTGACCGATCCGGAGGGCCTGATCCAGGGCGTCACCTTCACCGGCGTCGAAGCCGACAACTGAGCCGTGCGGGGAGCGCCATGACGATCGGACTGGCGCTCCTGCTTCTGGGCCTCGCCGCGATCAACCTAGGCCTCGCGACTCGACCGCCGTCCCCGGGCTGGCTGACCTGCGCCGCCCTCGCGACGCTTCCGCTCGGCTACGCCCCGTTCGGGGCGATTTCCCTGATCATGTTCGAGGCCGTCCCCTCGGCGGTCTTCTGGCTGCGTGCACCACGATGATCCGGCCACCGGTTCCATGAACATCCGGCCACCCATTCCACGGCGATCCGGCCGCCCGTTCCACGGGCATCCGGCCACCCTCTGCTGAGGGCCTGCGGGGCAATCTGAGGCCGCCTATCGT
>JANOEW010000691.1:0-16293 GCA_031413475.1 Amaricoccus sp. | reverse complement strand
CGGGCGGCCCGGCCGGCGGGCGGGCGAGCGCGAGCCCGAACAGACCGGCCGCGGCGGTCAGCAGGCCGACGAGGAAGCTCCGCAAGAACCCGCCGCCCCTTGGCTTCGTGCTGGTCGCCACGCCGACGCCCTTTCCGCTTGACCGCATTGCGCGGCGGCAGCCATCTAAGCCCCGCGACACTGCGGGCGCCAGTCCAAAGCCCGGTGCGAGGCCCGCGCATGCTGCTGCTGATCGACAACTACGACAGCTTCACCTACAACCTCTACCACTACCTCGGCGAACTCGGGGCCGAGATCGTGGTGCGCCGCAACGACGAGATCGACGTCCAGGCGGCGATGGCGATGCGGCCCGACGCCATCCTGCTCTCCCCCGGCCCCTGCGACCCGGACCGCGCCGGCATCTGCCTCGCGCTGATCGCCGCCGCCGCCGGAACCGCGACGCCGCTGCTCGGCGTCTGCCTCGGGCACCAGGCCATCGGCCAGGCGTTCGGCGGCCGGGTGATCCGCGCGCCGACGATCATGCACGGCAAGCTCGACGCCATCTCCCATGACGCGACCGGCGTCTTCGCCGGCCTGCCCTCACCGTTCCGCGCCACCCGTTACCACAGCCTGACGGTCGAGCGCGCCACGCTGCCGGCGGAGCTCGCGATCACCGCCGAGGTCGCCGACGGCACGATCATGGGCCTCGCCCACCGCGCGCTGCCGATCCACGGCGTGCAGTTCCACCCCGAGTCCATCGCCTCCGAACACGGCCACGCGCTGCTGCGCAACTTTCTCGACCGCGCCCGCGCGCCGGTCGCGCACCGACCGTGACCACGGGCCGACCGCAGAAGCACTCGCTGAGCCTGCGCGGCCACCGCACCTCGGTCAGCCTCGAGTGCGCGTTCTGGGACGCGTTCCGCGACATCGCCGCCGCCGAGGGCAAACCGCTGAACGCGCTCGCCGCCGAGATCGACGCCGCCCGCGGCGTCGGGACCGGACTCGCCTCGGCGATCCGCCTGTTCGTGCTGGAACGGCTCCAGGCCCGGTCGCGGCAAAGCTGACCGTCGCTGCACGCGCCCGACGCCGGCGTTCAGCCGATGCGGGCGAGCGCCGGGAAGGTCTCGAGCAGCCAGAACGACATCTCGGTGAACGCTCCGGTCAGCATCAGCACGCCGACGAGCAGGAGCAGCGCGCCCATCGATCGCTCGACGAGGCCCATGTGACGCTTCATCCCGGACAGCAGGCCCATGGCCTGACGCAGAAACAGCGCGGTCAGCAGGAACGGCGCGCCGAGGCCGACGGCGTAGAAGCCCATCAGCAGCATGCCGCGCTCGACCGAGCCCTCCTGCGCGGCGAGCGACAGGATCGAGCCGAGCACCGGCCCGATGCAGGGCGTCCAGCCGAACGCGAACGCGAGGCCGAGCACATAGGCGTCGAATGGGGTGCGGCCGGAGACCGGCGCGTCGATCCGCGCCTCGCGGTAGAGCAGCGGAACCCGCAGCACGCCGAGGAAATGCAGACCGAACAGGGCGATCACGCCGCCCGCGACCAGGGTCATCTCGCGCTGGTAGGCCAGCAGCACACGCCCGACGCTCGAAGCCGCCATGCCGAGCAGCAGGAACACCGTCGACAGGCCGAGCACGAAGAAGATCGCGGTGCGCAGGATGCGCCGGTCGGCGTCGCGCCCCGCCTCCAGGTCGTCGAGCGAGGCTCCGGCCATGTAGGCGAGATAGGGCGGCACGATCGGCAGCACGCAGGGCGACAGGAAAGACAACAAGCCCGCGACCGCCGCCACCATGAGGGCGGGCGCGATGGATGCGTCCCAGAGATCGATGCCGAACATCCGCCACCCGCCTTACCTCGGGGTCACGCTAGCGAAGCCCGCCTCCGCCGTCACGGGGGCGCACGTCACATTGCCGTGGACAGCCGCGCGCGGCGCGGTTAGCCCCCGCGCCATGACCTGGGACGCCGAGCTCGACGCCACGAGCCTCCTCTGCCCGCTGCCGGTGCTGAAGGCGCGCAAGCGCCTGCTGGCGCTGCCGCCCGGCGCGGTGCTGCGGGTGATCGCCGACGACCCCGCGGCGCTGGTCGACGTGCCGCATTTCTGCGCCGAGCAGGGCCATGTGCTGGTCGGCGAGGAGGACCTCGGTTATCCGCGCCGCGCCTATCTGATCCGCCGGCGCGGATGAGGCGCTCGGAGCCGCGATCAGACCGTTTCGACCGTCGCTCGCATCGGTCTTGAGTTTTCGGTCCGGACAACGACGATATGGCGGCAAGCAACCGCATCCGAGGCGACGGCGCGCGATGGACCGCTCGAACCACACCAAGGCATCGCGCCGCATCGGCGTTCTGCTGATCGCGTTCGCGATCGCCTTCAACCTGCCCTACGCGTGGCTGGCCGCCACGTTCGATTACCCCGACATCCTGCGAAGCCCGCCGGGCGTGATCCTGGAGGCGTTCGCCGCAGGGGGAACTCCGCTCGTCCTCGCCTGGGCGGCGTTCGCGCTCGCCGCCCTGCTGTTTGCGCCGATCGCGGTCGGCGTCGCGATGGTCACAAGGCAAAGCGGCGGCCAGTCGTCGGCAGTCGCCGCGCTGGGGATCGCGGCGGGCGTCACCCAGGCGATCGGCCTGTCGCGGTGGGTGTATGCAGCGCCCGGCCTCGCCGCGACCTGGGCCGGCGCGGACGACCCCGCCCTGCGCGCGTCGATCGAGGCGACCTTCCTGGCCCTGCACCAGTTTGCCGGCGTTGGGATCGGCGAGGCGATCGGCCAGTCGCTCACGGCGTTCTGGCTGATCGGCGTGGCGATCGGCCAGCGAGGACATCCCCGCTTTGGGGGCGGGGTCGCCGGCGTCGGGCTGGCCGGGGGCGTGGTCCTGCTCTTCGGCCTGGTCGAGGGGCTGGCGACCGTGCTTGCCTTCGATCCCGGCGTCTTCGGCCTCGCCGCGCTGGTGGGCTTTCTGGCGCTCACGGTCTGGATGATCTGGACGGGCGTCCTCTGCATCCTGCGGCCGGCCGCGACCGCACGGTAACTCCGCTTGATCGGCGCGGCGGCGCGTTCAGCCGCGCGCGTCGAACAGCGCGAGCGCCGACAGCGCGAAACTGAGGGCGACGACCACGACCCCAACCCCTAGATTCACCCGCTTGGAAAGCGCACGCCGTCGCTTCTGGCCCAGTTCGTAGGTCAGCAGCGTTGCGGCGATCGCCGCGAAGATGGCGATGAAAACGACGAGCGAGAGCTGTTCGACGAGGCCGAAGGCGGTCTCTGCTCCGATCAGCGAGTCCAGTCCGTAGCGGTTGCCGACCGCGGCGAACACCGCGGTCGTCGCCATGCCGATCCGCACGCCGATCTCGCCGGTCGGCACGAGGAAGATCAAGGCCGTGACCAGAAGCGCCATCGTGTAGCCAATGAACTTCTCGATCACCAGCGGCGAGCGCTGGCGCTCGATGTCGATCAGCAGGCTGAGCCGCGAAAAGCTCGGCGCCCGCCAGACGCCGAGTTCGGTGTCATAGTTGACCACGCGCTCTTCGAAGCGCAGCCCGGTGACGTTCCAGCCCTGGACGACGAGATAGTCCGCAAGTCGGGAGTCCTGCTCGTCCGCGACAAAACGCAGGCGCTCGACGGGCAGTTCGGTCTCGATGCTGACCCGCAGCGACTGTCGGTCGAACGGAAAGTCGCGAAGATCGAAGGCCTGGTCGAGCGTGGCCTCGATGCGGAGCCCGGTGAAGGTCGAGCCATCGCCGAGCTGCGTCTGGTGGAGCGTCTCGATGGTCGCCCGGCGGGCAAGGACCTGGATCTGCGACGCCGGATCCAGCGTGTCCCCGGGGTCGATGACCCAGGCGAGGGCCGCGATGTCGAAGCTGCCGTCCGCCGGGTCGATGCGTGACAGCGAGGTCACCATGAAGCCCATCCGGACCTCGGCCGGCGCCGGCTCGGACGACGCGGGCGCAGCGGCGACGAGCAGCGTCGCGAGCAGGCCCAGGACGGCCCACAACCACGCCCCGCTCAAAGCATGGTCCCGAGCGCGACCAACGCCGCGCCCACGGCCGCGCCCAAAAGTCCGTAGACCCAGCCGGGGAACCGCCGCCGCTCGGGCGGGGGCGGGGGCGCGTTGAGCCCGATCAGCGCGCGTTCCGCCATCAGCGGCAGGCGCGGGCCGAAGCGGGCGAGCACCCGCACCGTGGCGGCGAGGTCGCGCAGCGTGGCGCGCGGCCCGAGGTTCGTCGCGATGTAGTCGGTCACCACCGGACGCGCGGTTTCCCACATGTTCATCGCGGGGTTGAGGCTGCGCGCCACCCCCTCGACCACGACCATGGTGCGCTGCAGCAGGATCAGCTCGGTCCGGGTTTCCATGCCGAAGCGCTCGCTCACCTCGAAGAGATGCGCCAGCAGCCGCGCCATCGAGATGCGGGTGGCGTCCTGGCCGAAGATCGGCTCGCCAACCGAGCGCAGCGCCTGGGCGAAGGCCTCGATGTCGCGGTCGGGCGGCACGTATCCGGCCTCAAAATGCACCTCCGCGACGCGGGCGTAGTCCTTGCGCAGGAAGCCAAACAGGATCTCGGCGTAGACCCGGCGGGTGTAGGCGTCGATTCGGCCCACGATGCCGAAATCGAGCGCGACGATGGCGCCGTCCGGCCCGAGCTTGAGGTTGCCCTGGTGCATGTCGGCATGAAAGAAACCGTCGCGCAGCGCGTGGGTGAGGAACGCCTGGATGATGCGGTCCGACAGCCCGACGAGGTCGGCCCGTCGCGCCACGAGCGCGGGCAGATCGCCCATGTTGTCGCCTGCGACCCATTCGAGCGTCAGCACGCGTCGCCCCGAGGCCTGCCAGATCACCGCGGGCACCCGGAATCCGTGATCGTCGAGGGTGTTGGCCTGGAACTCGGCCGCCGCTGACGCCTCCATGCGCAGATCGAGTTCGCCCTGCACCACGCCCTCGAAATGGGCGATCACCGCGCGCGGCTTCAACCGGCGGGTGAAGGGGGCGAAGAACTCGATGACCCGCGCGGCGAAATAGAAGGCGTCGACGTCGCGCAGGAAGGCGCGCTCGATGCCCGGGCGGAGCACTTTGATCGCAACCGGCTGGCCGGTCTCGCGCAGGCGCGCGCGGTGAACCTGCGCGAGCGAGGCCGCCGCCACCGGCGCGCTGAACTCCGCGAACAGCGCGTCCACCGGCTGGCCCAGCTCGCGTTCGATCGCCGCCCGCGCCTCGGCGTCGGAGAACGGCGGCAGCTTGTCCTGCAGGATCGTCAGCTGGCGCGCGAGATCGTCGCCGACGATGTCGGGCCGCGTCGACATGATCTGGCCGAACTTGATGTAGGCTGGCCCCAGCGCGGTCAGCGCCCGCAGGATCGGCGGCTGGCTCGGATCGCCCTCGAAGCCGAGCCACTGGAACGGCCAGCCGAGCACCCGAGCCAGCGCGCGCAAGCTCGGCGGCGCGTCCAGCGCCTCGAGCGCCTGGGCCATCGCCCCGGTGCGCTCGAAGGTCGCGCCGGTGCGGATCAGCCGCCAGAGGTTGTGCGGTCCGCGCATCAGATCGAAACCGGATCAGGCTGCCTGATCCCGGGATTCCGATCCTTCACACGGATCCGGAGCCTGACCGATCCGGACAACCGCGCCCCACTCTTCCTGATCATGCGCTAGAGCTTCCAGGCCGAATGCAGCGCGGCGACGCCCATCGACAGGTTGCGGTAGGCGACGAGGTCGAACCCCGCCGCGCGGATCATGGCGGCGAAGGTCTCCTGATCGGCGAAGCGGCGGATCGACTCGACCAGGTAGCGGTAGCTGTCGCGGTCGCCCGCCAGCGCCTGGCCGAGCGGCGGGATGACATTGAATGAATAGAGGTCGTAGAGCCCGCGCAGGCCCGGGGTCACCCGGCTGAACTCCAGCACCATCAGCCGACCGCCGGGACGCAGCACCCGAAACGCCTCGGCGAGCGCCGTCTCGGGCCGGGTGACGTTGCGGATGCCGAACGCGATCGTATAGGCGTCGAAGGCGGCGCCCCGGAAGGGCAACGCCATGGCGTCGCCCGCCACCCAGTCGAGCTGGTCGCGATGCGGCTCGGCCTCGGCGCGCCGCCTGCCCTCGACCAGCATCGCCTCGGTGAGGTCGAGCACGGTCACCCTGCCCCGCCCCTTGATGCGCCGCATCAGCCGGAACGCGATGTCGCCCGTCCCGCCCGCCACGTCGAGCGCCGCGATCCCCGGACGCGGCGCCAGCCAGTCGAGCATCGCGTCCTTCCACAGCCGGTGCACGCCGAGGCTCATCGCGTCGTTCATGATGTCGTAACGCCGCGCGACCGACGAAAAGACCCCGCGCACCCGCGCTGCCTTTTCATCCTCCCGCACGGTCTCGGACCCGAAGTGCGTGGTCCGGTCGGATCGATCGCTCATGGACAGGGGGGACTTTCAACTGGCTGCCGCCCCCGCTTATAAACGCGGCGCGGCAGGTGACAACCGCGACCGATGCGCCCGAGGGACAGGCCCTTGCCCGAACTGCCCGAAGTGGAGACGGTGCGGCGCGGGCTCGATCCGGTGCTGACCGGCCGGGTCATCGCCCGGGCCGAGGCGCGCCGGCCCGACCTGCGCTGGCCGCTGCCGCCGCGGCTCGCGGCCCGACTGACCGGCGCCCGCGTCACGTCGCTGCGCCGCCGCTCGAAATACCTGCTCGCCGAGCTCGACCGCGGCGAGACGCTGATCGTCCATCTCGGGATGTCGGGGCGCATCCTGGTGTCGGGCTCGCCGATCGGCCGCTTCCACCACGACCTCGCCGCCCCGGGCAAGCACGACCACGTGGTGCTCGACCTCGAGGGCGGCGCGCGTATCACCTTCAACGACGCCCGCCGCTTCGGCGCGATGGACCTCTGGCCCACGGACACGCTCGACGGCCACTGGCTGCTCGCCCGGCTGGGCCCGGAGCCGCTCGGCAACGGCTTCGACGCGGCTTACCTCGCCGGGCGCCTCGCCGGCCGGGCCACGCCGGTGAAGGTCGCGCTGCTCGACCAGCGCCTGGTCGCGGGCCTCGGCAACATCTACGTCTGCGAGGCGCTGTGGCGGGCGGGCGTCTCGCCGCTGCGGCTGGCGGGTGACGTGACGCCGGCCGAGGCCGAACGGCTGGCGGCGGCGATCCGCGCGGTGCTCGAGCAGGCGATTGCGGCAGGCGGCTCGTCGCTGCGCGACTACCGCCAGGCCGACGGCGAACTCGGCTACTTCCAGCACGCCTTCGCTGTCTACGGCCGGGCCGGCGAACCCTGCCGCAAGCCGGACTGCGGCGGCGTGGTCGCCCGCGACGTCCAGGCAGGCCGGTCGAGCTTCCACTGCCAGTCCTGCCAGCCGCGGGGTTGAACGCGCCGCCCGGGGCGCCTAATGCTACGCCGCGCAGCCGCGCGCCGGAGGAACCCATGGCCTACCAGACCCTGATCGTCGACGTCGAGGACCATGTGGCGACGATCCGGCTGAACCGGCCGGAGGCGCTGAACGCGCTGAACGCGCATCTGCTCGACGAGCTCGCCACGGCGCTCGGCGAGCTCGACGCCGCCAACCGGGTGCGCGCGATCGTGATCACCGGATCGGATAAGGCCTTCGCCGCGGGCGCCGACGTCAAGGAAATGTCGCAGAAGGGCTTCGTCGAGATGTTCCTCGAAGACTATTTCGCCGGTCCCTGCGAGGCGATCGGACGCGTGCGCAAGCCGCTCATCGCCGCCGTGGCGGGCTATTGCCTGGGCGGGGGGTGCGAACTCGCGATGATGTGCGACTTCATCATCGCCGCCGACACCGCGAAATTCGGCCAGCCGGAGATCAATCTCGGGGTGATCCCGGGCATGGGCGGCACCCAACGTCTGACGCGCTACGTCGGCAAATCGAAGGCGATGGAGATGTGCCTGACCGGTCGCTTCATGGACGCGGCCGAAGCCGAGCGCGCCGGTCTGGTCAGTCGGGTGGTGCCGGCCAAGGACCTGCTGCGCGACGCGCGCGAGACGGCTTTGAAGATCGCCGAGAAATCGCCCCTGACGGTGCGCGCCGCGAAGGAGGCGGTCAACCGCAGCTACGAAACCACGCTGCGCGAGGGCCTGATGTTCGAGCGCCGGCTGTTCGACGCGCTGTTCGCCACCGAGGACCAGGCCGAGGGCATGGCCGCCTTCACCGAAAAGCGCAGCGCCCAGTTCCGCGGCAAATAGCCGCCCCGCCCCGGTTGACAGCGACGCCGGCCGCGCGTAGAGACGCCGCCTGATTTCCCGCGATCGAACGAACCGGACCGAACCATCATGGCAAACTCGCCGTCCTCCAAGAAGCGCGCGCGCCAGACCGAGCGCCGCACCGACGTGAACCGGGCGCGCCGCTCGCGCATCCGAACCTACATTCGCAAGGTCGAGGAGGCGATTGCGACCGGCGACGTCGCCGTCGCCGCCGAGGCGCTGCGCGTGGCGCAGCCCGAGATCATGCGGGGCGTGACCAAGGGCGTGACGCACAAGAACACCGCCAGCCGCAAAATCTCGCGCCTCGCGGGCCGGGTGAAGGCGCTTCACGCCTGACACGGGCCGCCCGGCCGTCGCCGCACAAGCGCGCCGCAGGTCGGCGCGCTTTTGCGTCCAGGGGGCGGCGCTGCGATGTTCCGCCTTCGGTCCGGTTGTCCACTCCGCCGCGCTTGGCTATGTTGAAGTGTCACGATGCGAATCCCGGATCGTAACTTCTGAACTAAGGCCGGTTAACAGAACCTGCGAGGCTTGATGTGCATGTCACATGAATGTCGCCGGCCTAGCTGTTTCGATGGATTGAAGTGTAATAATCGCTGGTCGCCCGAGTAACGGGGCGGCCGGTTTTTTGATGGTGAAGGCGTGAGTACCGCCGGGTAAGGTCCGAGCAACAAGGGCCTTTGGAACGTTTGGGGGGGACCCGCGCATGACCGCTGCCGCCGAGATCCGGATCGAGTCCTGGAAAATGCGGCGCACGAGGGACAGGGTCCGCGGTTTGGTGGCGCAATGATGCCCGCCGTAGCGCCGAGCGGCCATGAAGGCGCCGCCGAGGTATGGGACCGGCTGCGCGGCCAGCTGCATTGCCAGCTCGGCCGCGACGCCTGCCGAAACTGGATCGAACCGCTGGTCTTTCTCGGGACCGACCACGGCGTCGGTCGCTTCGCCGCGCCGACGGGTTTCATCGGAACCTGGGTCGCACGCAATTACGGCGAAGCGATCCGGCAGCTTCTGCTCCAGGACGGCCAGGCGGTGAGCCGGCTCGAGTTCGGCGTCTCCGCACCCGCCGAGGCGTCGGTCGCCAGCCCGGCCGCGGTCGTACGCGCGCCTGCGGTCCGCGCGCTCGATTTCCCGCCGGGTCCCGACGTCGAGCTGCCGCAGTCGCCGCTCGACGCCCGTTTCAGCTTCGACAACTTCGTGGTCGGCAAGCCGAACGAACTCGCGCACGCCGCCGCGCGGCGCGTGGCCGAGCGCGGGTCGGTCAGCTTCAATCCGCTGTTCCTCTACGGCGGCGTCGGGCTGGGCAAGACCCACCTGATGCACGCCATCGCCTGGGAGGTGCGCGCGAACGATCCGTCCGCGCGCGTGCTCTACCTCTCGGCCGAGCAGTTCATGTACCGGTTCATCTCCGCGCTGCGCTTCAAGGAGATGCACGGCTTCAAGGAGCTGTTCCGCTCGGTCGACATCCTCATGGTCGACGACGTGCAGTTCATCGCCGGCAAGGACTCGACCCAGGACGAGTTCTTCCACACGTTCAATGCGCTGATCGACCAGCACAAGCAGATCATCATTTCCGCCGACCGCGCGCCGGGCGAGATCGACGGGCTCGAGGAGCGGATCAAGTCGCGGCTGCAATGGGGGCTGGTGGTCGATCTGCATCCGACCGACTACGAACTGCGCCTCGGCATCCTGCAGTCGAAGGCCGAGCTCCAGCTCGTCGACCATCCCGGCGTGACCATCGGGGCCGGCGTGATGGAGTTTCTCGCGCATCGGATCAGTTCGAACGTTCGGGTGCTCGAAGGCGCCTTGAACCGCCTGTTCGCCTTCGCCTCGCTGGTCGGCCGCGACATCAATCTCGACATGACCCAGGAGTGCCTCGCCGACATCCTGCGCGCCTCCGAGCGCAAGGTCACCATCGACGAGATTCTGCGCAAGGTCGCCGACCACTACACCCTGCGCATGTCCGACCTGCTGTCGGCCCGCCGCGCCCGCGCCGTGGCCCGACCGCGCCAGGTGGCGATGTATCTCGCCAAGATGCTGACGTCGAAGTCGCTGCCCGACATCGGCCGCCGCTTCGGCGGCCGCGACCACACCACGGTGATCCACGCGGTGCGCCGCATCGAGGAGCTGCGCCAGACCGACAACCAGATCGCCGAGGACGTGGAGTTGCTCAGGCGGATGCTCGAGGCCTGATCCCGCCGGGGCCTCCGTCCGGACCTCGGCGGCGTTCATTAATTGTTGGTGATTCAGTTTCTCATAAAAATCAATGCCTTGGTGAATATTCACGCTGAATGGGCCCGCGCGGGAGCCAGCCCCTTGCCGTTCCTCGGCAAATCGGTAACGTCACGGTCCGCGCAACCGACCGGAGGCCGCGGAACCGCATCTCTGACGGGTGACCCATGAAGCTTAGCCTCGAGCGCAACGCCCTCCTCCGGGCCATGAGCCGCGCGCAATCGGTGGTCGAGCGGCGCAACACCATCCCGATCCTCGGCAACGTGCTGATCGAGGCCGAGGGCGAAGGCGTCAGCTTCCGCGCCACCGACCTCGACATCGAGGTGATCGACAAGGCGATCGCGATGGTAAGCCGGGCGGGCGCAACCACCGTCAGCGCCCACACCCTCCACGAGATCACCCGCAAGCTGCCCGACGGCGCGATAGTCGAGCTGCACGACGACGGCCTCGCCGGGCGGCTCGAGGTGCGCGCCGGGCGCTCGCATTTTTCCCTCGCCACCCTGCCCCGCGAGGACTTCCCGATCATGGCGAGCGCGGAATACGCCTGCACCTTCGCCTGCGCGGCCCCGGTGCTGCGACGGCTGTTCGACAAGGCGAAGTTCGCGATCTCGACCGAGGAGACGCGCTACTATCTCAACGGCGTCTACCTGCACGCGGCGCGGGGCGCCGACGGGCCGGTGCTGCGCTGCGTCGCCACCGACGGCCACCGGCTGGCGCGGATCGACGCCCCCCTGCCGGCGGGCGCGGAGGACGTGCCCGGGGTGATCGTGCCGCGCAAGACCGTGGGGGAGCTGCGCAAGCTGCTCGACGACGACGAGGCGATGATTCAGGTGTCGGTTTCCGAGACCAAGGTGCGGTTCGCAACCCCGGACGTGACGCTGACCTCGAAGGTGATCGACGGCACCTTTCCCGACTACGCTCGTGTGATCCCGACCGGGAACACCAAGCGGCTTGAGGTCGACGCCGCCGAATTCGCGCAGGCGGTGGACCGTGTGGCGACCGTTTCCTCGGAGCGGTCGCGGGCGGTCAAGATGGCGCTGGAGGACGACCGTCTGATCCTGTCGGTCAACGCGCCCGACTCGGGGGCGGCGGACGAGGAGCTGTCGGTCGCCTATGCCGACGAGCGGCTGGAGATCGGGTTCAACGCGAAATACCTGCTGGAGATCGCCGGGCAGGTGGACCGGGAGAACGCGGTGTTCCTGTTCAACTCGGCCGGCGATCCGACGCTGATGCGCGAGGGCAACGACGAGTCGGCGGTCTATGTCGTGATGCCGATGCGGGTGTGACGTCGGCGCTGGCGGTTCGCCGGCTGACGCTGCTGCGGTTCCGCTCCTACGGCCGGGCCGAACTGGAGCTGCCGCCGGGGCCGGTGGCGGTCTACGGGCCGAACGGGGCGGGCAAGACCAATCTGATCGAGGCGGTGTCGCTGCTGAGCCCCGGGCGCGGGCTGCGCGGGGCTGCGGGCGATGAGCTGGCGCGGGGGGGCGATCCCGCAGGCTGGCGCGTGGGCGCGGAGCTCGAGGGGATGGGCGCCGGGCACGAGGTCGTCTCGACGGGCGTGGGCGGCGGGCGGACGTTGGAGATCGAGGGCAAGCCGGCCGCCCAGGCGGCGCTGTCCGGGGTGGCGCGGGTGCTGTGGCTGACGCCGGCGATGGACCGGCTGTGGGTCGACGCGGCGTCGGAGCGGCGGCGGTTTCTCGACCGCGTCACGCTGAGCCTGATCCCGGGGCATGCGGAGGCGGCGACGGGATACGACCGGGCGCTGCGCGAGCGCAACCGGCTGATCCGCGACGGGGTGCGGGACGCGGCGTGGTTCGCCGCGCTGGAGGGGCGGATGGCGGCCGCGGGCGCGGAGGTGGTGGCGAACCGGCGGGCGGCGCTGGCGCGGCTGGCGGCGGCGCCCCCTGCCCCGGGGTTCCCGGCGGCCGAACTGACGCTGGAGCGCGAGGGGCCGGAGGAGGCGGAGGAGCTGGCGGCGGGCTGGCGGGCGGGACGGGCGCGGGATGTGGCGGCGGGGCGGACGATGGTGGGGCCGCACCGGGATGATCTGGGGGCGGTCTATGCGGCGAAGGGGGTTCCGGCGCGGCTGGCCTCGACGGGGGAGCAAAAGGCGATGCTGATCAGCCTGATCCTGGGGAACGCCCGGGCGGTGGCGGCGGCGGTGGGGGCGGCGCCGGTGCTGCTGCTGGACGAGGTGGCGGCGCATCTGGACGGGGAGCGGCGGGGGGCGCTCTATGCGGCGATCGCGGGGCTGGGGGGGCAGGCGGTCCTGACCGGGACCGGGGCGGAGCTGTTCGATGGGCTGGAGGGGGCGGTGCGGCTGCGGGTCGAGGAGGCGGGCGGGGAGTCCCGGGTTTTTGCCGGGTGACAGGGGCTATTCACCGTGAATATTCGGCAAGATGTTGATATTGCTCGAACACTGAATCGCTAACGAGAGGTTGACGGGGACTCGGGCGGTTGATGTCGGCGGGCGCGCGAGGCATGATCGGGGCGGAGTCCCTGCCCTTCGGGCCTGGAGGCTGGCCGATGCCGAAGCCGCCGCCGCTGCGGATCCTGGAGACCGCGCTCTACGCCGCCGACCTCGATGCGGCGGAGGGGTTCTATGGCGGGGTGCTCGGGCTGGAGCGGATCCTGCGCAGCGGGACGCGGCATGTGTTCTGGCGCTGCGGGAGCGGGGTGCTGCTGATCTTCAACCCGGCCGAGACGAAGGTTCCGGTCGCGGACCCTGCCCTGCCGGTCCCGGCGCACGGCGCGGAGGGGGCGGGGCACCTGTGCTTTGCGGCGAGCGCCGCGGAGCTCGACGCCTGGGCCGCCCGGCTGGTGGCGGCGGGCGTGGCGATCGAGGCCGACTTCCGCTGGCCGAACGGGGCGCGGTCGATCTACGTGCGCGATCCGGCGGGGAATTCGGTGGAGTGTACGGAGCGAGGGTGTGGGGGATTTAAGGCGGGTTTTTGGGTTCGCGTCGAGACATTGCGTTGACGAAGCGGAACCGAACCGACTACGCTCCACTCATGGCAACACCTACGAGCATTCGCTTCGAAGCATTGGCTGAATCCCTTAAGCCTTCCGCGATAGGGGAGGGTCCAAACCTCAGCTTCCCACCAATGCCCATCCCATTTGTCCCGCCTACGGTCAGCGCCGAATATTTCTCGGAAGGCCATCTGCCACTAACGTGCGAGGTTGTCATTCTCACTGCACCAGCAGCCGTCGGCAAGTCGACACTCGCCCGTGGCCTTTGCTCGTCAGTCGGTATCCCTCTACTCGACTTGGCACGAGTCAGGGTCGCTACGCATTCGCTAAGGGGCATTTTGTCTGCTGAAATGGGCCCAGATGGGCCACTCAAGCTTCAAAAAGGTGAAGTTTGTATTGTTGTTGACGCGCTAGACGAGGGCCGATTGCTGTCTGGCGACAAAAACCTTGAAGAATTTCTTGTTACAGCCTTTCAACTTCTCTTGGAAACTCGGCCGAGCGGTAACTCAAAATCACCAAGACTTATTATGTTTGGTAGGCAAGCTGCCACAGACCTTGCTATAGCGGCGATAGATGTCTGGGCACCTGCCCTAAGTTACAGCGCCCTTAAGGTTGACTACTTCGAGGGAGGCAGCGCTCCGAACCTGCTAGCGGCCTACAGCAGACAGCCATTCCTGTGGCGTTTTTTTGAAAGACTAGTTGATCCTAAATCTTTGATCGGCGGCGATCACCTATCCTATTTGCTTGGTTCATACTGGAGCCACGAAGTGCTCGATCAGAGCGGAGGTTCAGTCAACGTTTCCGAGATGTCGGACGAGATTGCGCAAGCTACCGTCGAAAGCTCCCACGTAACGAAAGTTTTTCAAGTTTTGCCGCCGGTTGCACTTCGGCGTGAGGTGAGGAATTTGGTCCTGAACTTGCCAAATGGGGAAGTAATAATCGGAAACGGTCCAGATAACGCAACCCGATCCATTAAGCTTGTCGGGGATGTTCGTATCGAAGCCAAGAATATGAGGCTAGATGTGGATCGAGTGCAGGTCGGAGAGGCCAGGTGGGAGTCGAATGTATTTGTGTCCGCACAGAATATCGATGGAGATGTGCGGGCTTCTATTGATGTTCAGTCTAACTCAGCAATAATGGTTGGTGCCAGTCTTGTCGGCAGATATCCTTGGGACAGTGTGGCTACGCCTGAACAAGTTTCACCTCCTGATGATCCAATTCGGAGTTTTTTGCTGGACTGCTCAAGAAACCTTCCTGGAAAACTTCCCGTCGTAGTGTTTCCTAACTTTGAGCCTATGGACGATGCTCGGTCAGATTGGGCGCGGCGACACGGCGAGCTTTTTCCGCAACTATTGCACTCACTAGTCAACGGAAAGCTCGCAAGGGTTGACACATTCCCCAGCAGCAAGGCCCCAAAAGTGCGCGTTCGGCCGGAATGCCTTTGGTCCGATTTACATTCGGCTTACGTAGATCCTGAGCGTGCTTCTCAAGAATTGCGCTCAATAGTCATGACTCTCTAGAAGAACCGGTGCAAATTTTTTATTAGGGGTGAAGCTACAACAAAAGGCCGAGCGCAAGCAGCCGGTTCGTAGAACGGCAACACGAGCGACGGGCCCGGGCGTCATTCCGGCCATAGCGCATTGAGCGGAAACGCCAACGCATCGAACGGCGCGGCGCGGATGTCGTCACCGTCCTGGAAGGCGGCCGCGAGGGTCCAGCGGCCGGCGTCGAGGGTGAAGGCCTCGAGGGTGCGGGCGTCGGGGTCGACCAGCCAGAGGTGGGGGACGGCGTTGGCGCCGTAGAGGTCGCGCTTTTCGGTCAGGTCGAAGCGGCGGGTGCCGGGCGAGAGGATCTCGCAGACCCAGTCGGGGGCGAGGTCGATCGCGGCGGTGTCGGGGAAGACCGGCATGCGCTCGCGCCGCCAGCCGGCGAGGTCGGGGACGAGGACGTCGGGGCCGAGGTGAAGCTCCGGCTCGATCATCAGACGCCAGCCGCCGGGGCCGCCCGAGCCAAGGCGGAAGGGGCCGTCGAGCTGACCGGCCAGGCCGAAGCTCGCGCTGGCGTGGCGCGGCGCCGGGCGCGGGTGCAGGTGGAGATGGCCGCTCGCGATCTCGGCGACCATGTGCGGGGGCGCGTCGAGCACGTCCTGGTAGGTCGCGGGGCGCTGCGGGCGTGCCTGGGTGTTCATGGGCGGCAGGATAGCGTGGGTGGGGGCGGGTGTCATGCGTCTCGAGCGGGGGGCGCAGGCGACGAACGCTGTCTTCGGGTGAGCCCTTCGGAGGGTGGTTGGACGCGACGGGGAGGCCGACTTGGCGGATTTGTCCGTCGACAAATCAGCCCGCGCCTGCCTGCCGCTTGGCAGGCGCGATTCCGCGCCCGCCCAGGCAGGCGCGGGCTGATTGCAAACGACGGGAGAGCTCGGCGCCCCTCGGCCTGCGCTTGCGCTCCGGCCGACGAACCGGGGCGGCGCGCCACTGGCGCCCCGCTTGTCCCGGTTCGAGGAGACGCTCCCCGGGCCGGTTGCGGGACGGGCGTAAGTCCTTGGCGTGGGACGCGAAACGCGGACGCGGGCGGGCGTCGGGACGCGTGACATCCCCGCCCTGCCTCGCTAAAGTGTGAGACGATTACCAAGGACTTCCCGCACATGGCCGAACCCATCCGCGCGCCCGAGGATTACGGCGCCGATTCCATCAAGGTTCTCAAGGGACTGGAGGCCGTGCGCAAGCGGCCGGGCATGTATATCGGCGACACCGACGACGGCTCGGGGCTGCACCACATGGTCTACGAGGTCGTGGACAACGGCATCGACGAGGCGCTGGGCGGCTGGGCGGACAAGGTGAGCGTGATCCTGCACGCGGACGGCTCGGTCAGCGTGATGGACAACGGCCGCGGTATCCCCACGGGCATCCACGAGGGCGAGGG
>JANOEW010000690.1:0-2517 GCA_031413475.1 Amaricoccus sp. | reverse complement strand
CAGCCGGAGGAGATGTGGCCCCACGGCACGCCCGCCTCTTCGCACGCGGCGCGCACGTATCCGGGAAACACGGCGTTGCCGAAAAGGCATTCGGCCTTGTGCAACTCGCACGCATCGACGTTGGGCTTGCCCGTGTAGCCGGCGGAGTTGACGAGAAACTCCGGCTTCGTCTCCGCGATGAGGCGGCGCAGCAGTTCGGGCTGCGTGCTCGCGCCCGCCGCGCGTACCCGCGCCGAAGAACGCCCGACCGGTCGCTGCGCTCGCGACTCGTATCGGAAGCGCGGACCGGCGTCCGTGACGAGCCCCAAGCGAAGCGCCGGGTCAGGCGTTCGCCAGCGCCGGTTGCGGGAACCGGTGCCCGGCGTGCGCTGCCGCCCCGTTCACGCGTTCTCACTCCCGCCGTGTGTTCCAGCGCCGATAAACGCCTGGCCGGTCGCTGGTACCACTCCCGACATGCCGCGCAGCGAAGCGAAGCCGCCCTGCGGCGCGAAGCTGAGCGCCGCAAGCGGCAGGTCGGCGGCGAAGTTGGGTAGGCTGTCGATTGCCGACGATTGCGCCCCCTCCCGGTCACGGTCTCCCTGTCGCCGCGCCGCGAGCGCCAAGCGAAGATCACCGGACCGGGAGGTGGGGCCTGTCCAGAGGTCTGAGAGGGCTTCGCCCCATCGAGGGCCGTGTACCAGCTCGACCCGCGACGGGCACGCGGCGCAACGCGTCGGACAAGGAGCACCTCCCATGTCGCAGGCATCGCAGGCATCGCAGGCATCGCAGACGTCGGTGGACTGGTCGTCGTTCACGCACTTCGTCGGGTTCGACTGGGCGAAGAGGAGCCACGTCGCGACGGTGGTCGACCGGGAGGGCCGGATCGTCAGGCGGCCGTCGTTCGACGACACGGCCGAGGGCTGGGCCTTGTTCCGGGCCGCGATGGCGGCGCTGCCGTGTCCGGCGGTGGCGATCGAGACGTCGCGCGGTCCGGCGGTGGCGCGGCTGCTGGAGGCGGGTCTGGCGGTGTTCCCGGTGACGCCGGTGGCGGCGAAGGCGTACCGGACGCGCAAGGCGCCGTCGGGCGTCAAGGACGACGACCTGGACGCCTGGAGCCTGGCGGACGCGCTGCGCGTCGACGGCCACGGATGGCGGCGGCTCCAGCCGGAGGCTCCGGCGACGCAGGAGCTGCGGCTGGTCTGCCTCGACGAGATCGCCCTGATCGGGCAGCGGACGGGCCTGATCAACGTGCTCCAGGCGGCGCTGCACGAGTACTTCCCGGCGATGCTGGAGGCCTTCGAGGACTGGACGATGGCCGCGGCATGGGCCTTCGTGGAGCGTTTTCCGACGCCGCAGGAGCTGGTGGGCGCGGGGCGGCGGAAGCAGGAGAAGATGCTTCACGCGCTGGGGCTGCACCGCAAGGACAAGCAGGAGGAGCGCCTGGAGATCTTCGCCCGCGCCGACCGGTTCTGCGGCGCCGAGGGGGTGACGAACGCGAAGCGCCTGCTGGTGCTGGCGACGTGCAGGCAGCTTCGCACGCTCGAGGCGCAGCTGAAGGAGTACCGGCGGCTCATCAACGAGAAGTTCGCCCAGCATCCGGACCACGGGATCTTCGACTCGCTGCCGGGTGCGGGCGAGAAGATCGCGCCGCGCCTGCTGTCGGCGTGCGGCGACGACCGCGACCGGTTCGACTCCCCGCAGGCGATGCAGTGCCTCGCGGGGTCGGCGCCGGTGTCGTTCCAGTCGGGAGGGATGCGCGTCGTGAAGCACCGGATGTCGTGCAACAAGGCGTTCAAGCACACGATGCACCTGTGGGCCCACCACAGCCGCGACTCGTGCGCGTGGGCCCAGGCGTACTACGAGCAGAAGCGCAAGCAGGGCAAGACCCACGCCTGCGCGCTGCGGTGCCTGGGGCAGCGATGGCTCAAGATCCTGTGGCACATGTGGGTCGAACGGAAGCCCTACGACGAGGCCCGCCACATGAGGGACCAGGTCGCCCACGGATCGTGGGTGATCAAGCTCGTCGGACCGGCGGAGACGACCCCGGCGCCGACCTGAGGACGCAGTCAATTGAAGGGGACAACATGACGAAAAAAACCTCGGCGGGCCTCTTGCGAAGCGAGAGGGCATCTTCGCTTGCGGCTCGTCACGCGTTTCGCAAGTTCATCGCGGGCCGTGAGTGTTCCGAGCCGCCGGCGCTCAACCGCGCTGAACGTCACCATCGCCGCCCAGTCGCTCGAAGAGCCACGCCCGGGCGAAGTTCCAATCCTGATGCACTGTTTCTCGGCTCAAGGCGAGTGCCCCGGCGATCTCGGTCATGTCGAGCCCGCCGAAGAAGCGCAGCTCGACGACCTGGGCCTGGCGCGGGCTGAGCTTCGCCAGCGTGTTCATGGCGTCGTCGAGGGCCACGAGGTCCACCAGCCCGTCCGTGCCGCGTTCCTCCGCCACGTCGATGGGCACGCGCGTCCACCCACCACCGCGCTTGTCGCGCCGCTTGGCCCGGGCGTGGTCGACGAGGATCCGCCGCATGATCGTGGC
>JANOEW010000689.1:0-1921 GCA_031413475.1 Amaricoccus sp. | reverse complement strand
CCGTTCAGCTGCTCGAAGATGCGCGCGACCCGCGCGAGCATCTTGAAGGCCGGGGCGAGGTCGTCCGCCGCGATCGCGTCGCGCGCCGCCGACAACTCGTGGATCGCCAACCGCATCCACAGCTCGGACGTCTGGTGCTGGACGATGAACAGCATCTCGTCATGCGCATCGGACAGCGGCACCTGCGCGGTCAGGATGCGATCGAGGCGCAAGTAGTCGCCATAGGACATGCGCCCGTCGAAAGCCATTTCGGCCCCTTCCTCGGCGGGGTCGTAGGGTCCGGTCATTATGCGGCCCTCGCGCTGCGAACGCCCGTTTATGCGACCCGGGGCGCCGATACTCAATGCCTAGGCTCGCCCCAAAGCAGGAAGCCGCCCGGCGATCGTCTCCGGACGGCTTCCGTTTCTGCGATACACAAAGGCAACTCGGGTCGCACGACCATTTACGCCTACAATAGTGTTCTTAGTTTGCTGCTCCGCAATATCAAGAAAAACCGAGCGTGGATTGTGACAGACGTGGAAGTGCTGGCAGGTTGGGCAGACGACCAACGCATATGCACAAAAATTTGCCGCCGCAAAGCCGCAGCGCGATCTCTGCGTCGTCGATCGAGCCCAACGCGTCCGCGAGCAGCAGGAGTTCGAGATCGACCTCCTGGGCCCGCCTGGCGAGCGGGCCCCGTCGACCTAGCCGCGGGTGCGGGACTTCAGCCAGCGGTCGAACGCCACCGCGAGGATCAGGATCACGCCGATGGTGATCTGCTGGGTGTAGGACGACACGTTGTTAAGCACGAGGCCGTTGACCAGCACGCCGATAAGCGCCGCGCCGATCACCGTGCCGCCGACCCCGCCGATGCCGCCGAACAGGCTGGTGCCGCCGATCACGACGGCGGAGATGACGGTGAGCTCGTAGCCGATGCCCGCGACCGCCTCCGACGAATTGAGCCGGGCCGAGAGCACGAAGGCGGCGAGGCCGCAGAAAAAGCCGACGATGACGTAGACCGAGACCAGGATGCGGTCGACGCGCAGGCCCGACAGCCGCGCCGCCTCGGCGTTGCCGCCGACCGCGTAGACCGCGCGGCCGTAGCGGGTATAGCGCAGCACGATGTGGCAGAGCACGGCGGCGACCGCGAAGACGATCACCGGCACCGGGACCGGCCCGACCAGGCCGGTGCCGAACCAGCGCATGTCCGGGGTGAAGCCCGAGATCGGCCCACCGTTCGAGATGGTCAGCGTCAGGCCGCGAAAGATCGTAAGGCCGCCGAGGGTGACCACGAAGGGCGGCACCCGCAGCCGGGTGATCAGCAGGCCCTGCCCCGCCCCGCAGGCGCAGCCAACCGCGATCGCGGCGACGAGCGCGGCGAACCAGCCGTAGCCCGCGCCGCCCGATGCGCCGAGCGCCAGGGTGTTTGCGGTCCCGCCCTTGGCGACCACCGCCGCAACCATGCCGCAGAGCGCCAGCAGCGAGCCGACCGAGAGATCGATGCCGGCGGTCAGGATCACGAAGGTCATGCCGAGCGCGATCAATCCGGTGATCGAGATCTGACGCATCACGTTGAACAGATTGATCGGGTTGAGAAAATTTGGATTCATCAGCGCGAAGACGATCATGAGGACGACGAGGAACATCAGTGGTCCGAAGCGCTTGAGCAGGCCGAATGCGTTCGCCCCCCCGCGCCGCGCCTCGTCGGCCGACGTCGTCATCGCCATCACCCCCGCGCCTGATCGAGCGCCATCAGCGCCATGAGTTTCGCCTCGGTCGCGGCCCCGGCCGGCATCTCGCCGGTGATTCGGCCCTGACGCATGGTTACGATCCGGTCGGAGACCGCGAGGATCTCCGGCAGCTCCGACGAGATCATCATCACCGCGATCCCGCGGGTCGCAAGCTCGACGAGGATCTGATGGACCTCGGCCTTGGCTCCGAC
>JANOEW010000688.1:0-12624 GCA_031413475.1 Amaricoccus sp. | reverse complement strand
GGCGCACGCTGCTCACCAAGGTGCTTGATGTGAAGAATGCGTCCCTGGGCTTCACGCTGCCCCAAGGCATTGACTCCGTATCAACCGCACCCTCCGCAGTTGGGGCGGGCCGCCGGGTGCCGTTTGCAGGACGCTGGTTTGGCTTCGCCATGCTTGCAGGTGTGGTTGCAGTTGCAGCGCTGAAGTTTCGACGGCGCGAGCGCAGCGCATGAGGAGGCATCCGGTCTGCGTTTTCAGTTTGGAATTCTTCCATCGTCCCCGCATCGTCGCCACATGCGATTTGCGGATAAGATTCTGACTCTCGAACAGCTTCCCAAATGGCGCGAGGCGATGCGCGCCGCCGGGAAACGGCTGGTCGTCACCAATGGATGTTTTGATCTCCTGCACCGCGGGCATGTGACGTATCTGGAAAGCGCCCGGAACCTCGGCGACGCTCTGCTGCTCGGGCTAAACGCCGATGCCAGCGTGCGCGAACTCAAGGGGGCGCAGCGTCCGTTGAACAGCGAGGATGACCGGGCGACAGTCGTCGCCTCGCTGGAGAGCGTCAGCGGAGTGTGCATCTTTCCCGAGCGGACGGCGGACCGCCTACCGCGCCTCGATCGCGCTCGCCCGCGAAAAGGGCCGCTTTCCGCGCTTCGACGCGGACGGCCTGCTCGCCTCCGGCATGGCGCGGCGCCTGCCCGAGGACATTCGCGCCGCGATCGCGGACCACGGGCTGCGGAACTCCCACCTGCTGTCGATCGCGCCCACCGGCACCATCAGCCTCGCCTTCGCCGACAACGCCTCGAACGGGATCGAGCCGGCCTATTCCTGGCACTACACCCGCAAGAAGCGCGAGCCCGACGGATCGATGCGCGACTACCGCGTCGAGGACCACGCCTGGCGGCTCTGGCGCGCCCGCGGTGGCGACCCCGACGACCTGCCCCCCGCCTTCGTCAACGCGCTCGAGATCAGCGCGCGAGACCACATGGCGATGCAGGCCGCGATCCAGCCGTTCATCGACGCCGCCATCTCCAAGACCGTGAACGTCGCCGAGGACTACCCGTTCGAAGCGTTCGAGGGCTTGTATCTCGAAGCCTGGCATGCCGGCCTGAAGGGCATCACCACCTACCGGCCGAACAGCGTGCTCGGCTCGGTGCTGTCCGTCGACGCCGAGGCGCCGCAGGATCTCGACCAGTCCGAGCCAGACCGGCGCATCCGCATCGCCGACGCGCCGCAGGTGGCGCTCGCCGCGCTGCGCTGGCCGCACCGGCCGAAGCTGACCGCGGGCTCGCCGTCCTGGACCTACATGGTCGAGGCGCCGGGCAACCGCTTCGCCGTGTTCGTCGGCCATGTGGACAACGGCGCGCCACGGCCGTTCGAGGTTTGGGTCAACGGCGAACAGACGCCGCGCGGCCTCGGCGCGCTCGCCAAGAACCTGTCGATGGACATGCGCGCCAACGACGGCGCCTGGCTGCGGATGAAGCTCGACAGCCTCGCGCGCACCCCCGGAGCGCCGTTCAGCGTGGCGATGCCGCCCGACGGCCGCCTCGTGCCGGTGCCGGGCGCGGTCTCGGCGTTCGCCCATGTGGTGCGCTGGCGCTGCGAGCAGCTCGGCGTGTTCGACGGGCCCGAGGCCGCGACCCCGCTGGTCGACGCGCTGTTCTCGCGCAAGGAACCGAAGTCGGGCGCCGACGGCACGCTCAGCTGGACCGTCGACATCCTCAACCCCGCCACCGGCGACGACTTCGCGATGTTCGTAAAGGAATGCGTGCTGCCCGACGGCGCCAAGCGCCCGTTCAGTGTCTGGCTGTCGGGCGCCTATCCGCTCGAGTTCAACGGCCTGACCCGGTCGCTCAGCCTCGACATGCGCGTGATCGATCCGGCTTGGATCGGCAAGAAGCTGCGTGGGCTCAAGGATCTGCCCGAGGCCCAGGGCGACTTCTTCGCCCGGGCGCCCGGCACGGAGAAGCAGGCGGTGCAGCCCTCGACCATCGCCTACGTCGCCCGGCTGCTGGTCCACCGCTACGCGATGCTCGGCGTGCTCGACGCCGAGGGCTATCCGGCGCGTGGCGGCCCAGTGCTATGGGCAGACGCGCCCGCCCCCACCGCCGCGGCGGCCGGGGCGACGATCGGCCGACGCTGCCCCGACTGCGGACACGCGACGCTGATCCGGCGAGACGGCTGCGACTTCTGCACCAGCTGCGGATATGCCGGCGCCTGCGGTTGAGTATTGTTGCGTCCGCTGCGCTGGCCAAAATCGCGCTCGCGTCTATATACTCTGATGCATCTGTGATTTTTTGAAACGGGGAGCCGTGAATGGAGGATCTGAACCAGCAGTTCGAGGCCGCGGGGCCGCAGGATGCCGGGTCGGTGGTGAAGTGCGCCAGGGCGGCGTCGGAGTTCCTGAAGGCGCTTGCCCATGAGGGGCGGCTGGTGATCTTGTGCCATCTCGTCGGCGGCGAACGGTCGGTCGGCGAACTCGAGACGCTGCTCGGCGCGCGACAGGCGGCCGTCAGCCAGCAACTCGCCCGACTGCGCCACGAGGGGCTGGTCAGGGGACGGCGGGATGGCAAGACGATCTACTACTCGATCGGCGACGCCAAGGTCCGCCTGCTGATCGAGACGCTGCACGCGCTGTTCGCGGCGACGCCGCAGGACGACTGATCAGCCTCCGGCGCGCTCGGCGCGTTTCTGCGCGTCCCAGAGCCGGTCCATTTCGGCGAGCGTCGAGGCCTCGGGTCCGCGGCCGCTGCGGCGCAGCGCAGCCTCCACGCCGCGGAACCGGCGGATGAACTTCGTGTTCGCCGCCCGCAGCGCCGCCTCGGGATCGATGCCGAGGTGGCGGGCGAGATTGGCCATGACGAACATCAGGTCGCCGTATTCCTCGGCCAGGCGGTTCGGGTCGCCAGCGTCGCGCGCTTCGACCAGTTCGGTGGTCTCCTCGGCGATCTTGTCGAGGACCGCGCCCGCGTCGGGCCAGTCGAAGCCGACCCGCGCTGCACGGTTCTGCAGCTTGACCGCCCGCGTCAGCGCCGGCAGGCCCCGCGCCACGCCGTCGAGGGCGCTCGGCGTCGCCGGCGCCCCGGCCCGCTCGGCCGCCTTTATCGCCTCCCAGTCGCGGGTCTGCTGCGCGGGCGTCTTGTCGCGGCTCGCGGCGCCGAAGACGTGGGGATGGCGGCGGACCATCTTGTCCGAGACGCCCCGCGCCACGTCGGCGAAATCGAAGGCGCCGCTCTCCTCGGCCATACGCGCATGGTAGACCACCTGCAGCAGCAGGTCGCCGAGCTCGTCGCGCAGATCCTCGAGATCGCCCCGCTCGACCGCGTCCGCGACTTCGTAGGCCTCTTCGATCGTATAGGGCGCGATGGACGCGAAGGTTTGCTCGATGTCCCAGGAACAGCCACGCTCGGGATCGCGCAGCCGCGCCATGATCTCGATCAGCCGCGCCAGCCCGTGATCGCGGTCGTGCAGCGGCGGATCGGACTCGGTATCGGGTAGGGCCATGGCACCGAGCCTAACGCGCGCAGAGACGTGACGAAAGAGCGTAGACGCATCGGGCCGTAGCTGTTCCGTTTCAAATACTTGTCGTCGTATCCGCTCCGGGCTACCGGTTCGATCGCGCCATTCAGGGGAAAGGTTAAATTTCTGTAAAGCTGAGGCGCATTATCGTTCATAACCAAGCACTTAGCAAGATGTCCGCGCGCGGACACGGGCCGCACGCGGTTTGCTTGGGACCAGGGCTCGGACAGCCGGCCGCCCGAGCAGCCGGCGTCTCGCGTCAGTCGTTCGCGAGGATTTGGTCCCAGATCACCGCACCGATCGCCGCACCGACCAGCGGCGCCAGCCAGAACAGCCAGAGCTGTGACAGCGCGCCGTTCTGGGCAAAGAGCACCACTGCGGTGGACCGAGCCGGGTTGACCGACGTGTTGGTCACCGGGATCGAGATCAGGTGGATGAGCGTCAGCGCCAGGCCGATCGCAATCGGCGCGAAGCCAACCGGGGCCCCACGCTGGGTGACGCCGAGAATGACCACGAGGAAGAAGGCGGTCAGCACGACCTCGATCACCAGCGCGGAAACCATGTTGTAGCCGCCCGGTGAGTTCGCCCCGAAGCCATTGGAGGCGAAGCCGCCCGGAACCCAGCCCGGCTGGCCCGAGGCGATGAGGAACAGGACGGCCGCCGCCGCGAAGCCGCCGACGACCTGCGCGATCCAGTAGGGGATCAGGTCGGACCACTCGAACCGGTTCGCGATGGCGAGGCCGAGCGAGATCGCCGGGTTGAAGTGCCCGCCCGAAATGCCACCCACCGCATAAGCCATGGTCAGCACCGTCAGGCCGAACGCCAGCGCGACGCCGGTGAATCCGATCCCGAGGTCGGGAAAGCCGGCGGCCAGCACCGCGCTGCCGCAACCGCCGAACACGAGCACGAAGGTGCCGAGCGCTTCGGCCGATAGTTTCTTCAGCATTCCGTCCCCCAAGGCCGAATCCTTTTCGATGCGCGACTCTTAGCAAAAATGTCGGAGGGAGAAAGCGGGAAAGGTGCGCTGCCCAGGTCAGCCGGCGAACAGCTGATAGAGCCCCGATCCGAGCTCGATCGCGATCAGCACGACGACCGCGATTTCCAGCAGGAGCGATCGCCGTCCCTCGACCAGCGCGAGCATTGTCTGCACCGTGTCGCCGATCAGCGAGAGCTTGCGATCGAGGGCCGCCGCCCGGTCGACCAGTTCGAACTCCTCGGCGAGCAGCGCGTTCAGCCGCTCGAGCTCGGGGTGGGTCCACAGCGCCTCGGGCTTGTCCGCCGCCTGAACCCGGGCCAGGGCGTGGTTGCGGGCCCAGACCGCGTATCCGACCGCGGACAGGAGCGAGCGCGACGAGGCGGCGAGCGTGCCGCGGCGTCGAAGCCGGTCGATCACCGGATCGAGCCGGTCGAGCGTGCCGGAGAGCAGCGCCTCCTGGTGGGTCAGCGCCGCGCTCTTGGCCAAAGTCTCGGCGACGACCGCCAGGCGGAACGCGGCTACGTCACGCAGCGAGATGCGACCGCCCGACGCGGCGGCGTCCTCCTGCGCGCCGGTGACGACCCGCGCGGTCTCCTCCGCCGGCGCCTCGACCGGGTTGACGATCCGGTCGGCCAGCGCCGGGGCCAGCGCCGCTTGCTCTTCGGGCGTCGCGCCGAAGATCACCGCCGCACCCCATCGAAACAGAAAGATCGATACGCCGTCACGGGCCGGCCATTCGGCGGGCGAGCCCGGCTCGTCGACCGCCGGCGCCAGCCCGTGCAGGTCGAGTCGTTCCCCGAACAGGACCGCGCGGGCGCTGAGCGAACCGCCGGGCGCGTCCGCGCGCAGGGTCATCGCGGCAGCCTTCGACCGGCGCGGAGCCGGAGCGCTTCGAGTCCGCGGAAATGATAGCGGTCCGCGAAGACCGGCGGCTCGGCGAGGGCGAGCTCGGGCAGTCGCGCGAACAGGATCGGAAGCGCGGTCGCGAGTTCGAGCCGGGCCAGCGGCGCGCCCACGCAGAAGTGCAAGCCCGCGCCGAACGCGAGCTGTGCGGGGCCGCGCCGGTCGGGAGCGAAGCGCGCCGGATCGACGAAGCGGGCCGGGTCGCGGTTGGCCGCGGCGAGCAGGCAGCCCACACGCGCACCCCGATCGAACCGGACCCCGAACACCTCTAGGTCCTCCAGCGCGATGCGGGTGAAAAGGTGCAGAGGCGGATCAAAGCGCAGGATTTCCTCGACCGTGGCCGCAGTCGCCGCAGCGGTCGCGAAGCGAAGCTCGGCGGGTCCGCCTTCGGCGAGGATCGCCCGTACGCCGTTGCCGATGGCGTGGACCGTCGCCTCGTGGCCGGCGTTGAGCAGAAGCACGCAGGTCGCGATCAACTCTTCGGTCGTCAGCCGTTCGCCGTCCGCTTCGGCCGCGATCAGGTGGGAGATCAGATCGTCGGTGGGCGAGGCGCGGCGCATCTCGACATGGGCGCGCAGGAACGCCGCGAAGTCGCGCGCCGCCGCGTTCGCCGCCGTCTCGACCGCGTGGTTGCGGCGCGCCTGATACATGGCGACCATGGCGTGCGACCAGCCGAGCAACTGATCCGCCATCGCCTCCGGAGCACCGAGTAGGCGGGCGATCACGATCACCGGCAGGCGTTCGGCGAAGGCGGGGAGGAGGTCGAACTCCGGCGCCTCGAGCGTGTCGACCAGATCATGGGCGAGTGCTGCGATCTCGGGGCCGAGCGACGCGATCCGGCGCGAGGTGAAGGCGCGAAGTACGAGGCCGCGCAGCCTGGTGTGCGCCGGCGGTTCGCGGTCGAGCATGGACAGATCGTCGAGGGCGTAGAACGCCGCGAGGTGGTCTGGGCGCGGGGGCCGCAAGTCCGCCGGCGCCTCGCGTCCGAAGCGCCGGTCTCGCAGCAGCGCGCCGACCGCGTCGTAGCCGGCGGCGCAGGGCAGGTCGTAGTCCTCCCAGTAGAACAGGCTCCCGGCCGCGCGGCCACGATCATAGAAGGGGTAGGGGTCCTGGACGAAATCCGGGGCGCGCGGCGACTGGCTCAGCCGTTGCATCCCGCCCGCTCCAGCGCCTGCTCGAGATCGGCGACGAGGTCGGCCACGTCCTCGATGCCAACCGAGAGGCGCAGCAGCGCCGCGGGCGTGAGCGAATCTGGTCCCTCGACGGACCTGCGGTGCTCGATCAGGCTCTCGACGCCGCCGAGCGACGTTGCGGGAACGAAGACTTCGGTGAAGCGCGCCACGTCCAGCGCCGCCGCCGCGCCGCCGCGCACCAGGATCGACAGCATCCCGCCGAAGCCGCCCGTCATCTGCCGCGCCGCGACGGCATGGCCGGGGTGTCCGGCCAGCCCCGGGTAGAGCACACGCTCGACGCCGGGATGCGCCTCGAGGCGCTGCGCGATCGCAAACGCGTTTGCGCTGGCGCGTTCGTAGCGCAAGTAGAGGGTGCGCAGCCCGCGGATCAGCAGCCAGGCCTCGAAGGCGGCGATGACGCTGCCCATGAGGGTGCGCGCCAGGCGCAGCTCGTCCCAGAGCGCATCGCGCCGCGCGACGCTCAGAACGCCGGCGGTCAGGTCCGAATGTCCGCCGAGATACTTGGTGCCGGAGTGGAACACGACGTCCGCGCCGAGGTCGAGCGCGCGGGTGGTGCACGGCGGCGCGACGGTGCAGTCGACGGCGAGGCTCGCGCCGGCGGCCCGCGCGACGGAAGCGGCTGCGGCCAGGTCGACGATATCCCAGGTCGGGTTCGCCGGGCTTTCGATCCAGAGCAGCCGAGTGGAACCGGGCCGCAGCGCCGCCACGAGCGCGCCGGGGTCGGCGGCGTCGAAGAAGGTCGTCTCGATCCCCCTGAGCTCGGCGAGCCGACGCAGCCACGCTAGTCCGCCGTGATACATCACTTGCGGAGCGACGACGTGATCGCCGGTTCGCAGCGTCTCGGTCAATGCGACCATCGCCGCCATACCGCTGGCGAAGATCAGCGTTCCGGCGGCCCCGTCGAGATCGGCGAGGATCGCCTCGGCGTGTTCGACCGTGGGGCCGCCGTCCCGCGCGTAGATGTAGGATTGACGCGGAGCGTAGTCGGCGGCGCGGGCGAAGGTCGAGGAAAGCTCGATGCCGGGGGTGACGGCGCCGCTGTGCGGATCCAGGCGTCGGAGCGCCTGGGCTGCACGAGTTGCCGGCGACAACGGGCGGCCGGGAGGACGAGGCATCGGGGTCTCCTGCCGCGCGCGTCGCCAGACGAGCCGCGTCACGTGCGAAGTGTGGGTTGCGCTGGTCCCGCCTTCAGCCGGTTGGGCGTACGCCGGAGTTGCGCGACATCGCGTCGTCACGGCGAGAGCCGTTCGGCAGGTTTGCGCGTCGTCGTCTCGTTTCCTCAAGTCGAGATATGTCGATCATCTGACCGAACGCGCGCTCGAATTCGTTGGGCTGGAACCGGATCAGACCGGCCCCGTGGTGGAAGGTGATCTCGCCGAACCACGGGCGATCGCCGGCGCCAAGCAGAAAGTCGATCCGACAGAACAGAAATGGCTCGGAAAGCCTCTTCGCGTCGCGAATTAGTCGGTCAAGGCCCGCGGGCCGTTCAAGTTCATGCTCGAGTTGCGGCGCCGGTCCGTTAAAATCCATGCGCTTCCAATCCGGGTCGTAAAAAATCTCCTTCCGGTCGTCGAACCTGTCCAGCACCACTTGAATGAAGCCCGGCTCTCCGTGGAAACAGTAGAATTTTATCTCGCGAACGTTTCCGGAGTTGTCTCCTTCGATGAAACTCTCAACGAGGAACCCTGGTCTTATGTCTTTGTACTGATGTTCTCTGAACTCGTAATACTTGTTTATCGATAGTCGTTTGGCGACCTGGGCTCGAACGTCGTCCCAGTCGAAATCCGCCCGATCCGTGCAGCGGAACACGCCGCCCTGATCGTGATTCGTCTTGATGACGAACCGGGCGTCCGGGATCGATCGAGGATTGATGTCCGACGGATCATAACTGACGAGCGCGGCGGGAATGATGAGTTCCGGCCCGAGCATCGCCTCCACGAAGTCCCGGGCGCGGATCTTGTCGGCGCATTGCGTATGCAAGGCCGAGCGATCATACAATTTAAGCCAAAGTGTCTTCTCGGAAAGATCCTTGGGGTTGGACAGATTCGGTCGAAAGCCATGCCGGTAGAAGTATTGCTTTTTCATCAAATACGAGTCTGGAAGCAGGTAACGCTGAATCTTTTGCTTGATTTTCTGTGTGGTCATGGAAAACAGAGTGGCGGTATCCATGGTGCTCTCTATTCTAACTCATCCCATTGAGAGATTCAATCAAGCGCCACGATGCGGGCTGCTCGACGGGACGATCCTTCACGGAAGACCCGGGGCCACGTTGGCTCCCAAGATGAAACAGTTTGTGCTTAGACGGCGGGATTGGCAAGTCCCCATGGCGCATTTGCAGCACCGGCCGTCGAACGACATGCCGGCAACGCTCGTCGGAACTAGGACCGGAGTGCGGCATCACCGTCACGCTGTCACCTTTACTGAAGCGGCAGGACGCGCGCGTTCAGACCATTCGCTGAGCCGCCAGAGCTTCTGTTGCAGCCGCCGCGATTCCTCGATCCGGGAGAGGTCGATCAGATCGCCGAACGCACGCTCCATCTCGGGCGGTTTGTAGCGCACGAGGCCTGCCGCGGGATGGAAGGTGATCTCGCTGAACCAAGGGCGACCGCCGTCCCCGAGCAGGAAGTCGACCCGACAGAACAGGTAGGGTTCCGCGAGGACGGCGGCGGCCGCCAAGATTTGATCGAGGCAGGCAGGGCGGGGTATTGCGGCGTCGAGCTCTGGCGTGCGTCCGTGCATGTCCATCCTTTGCCAGTCCAAATCAATATTCGCGTGCCGCCGATTCTCGAAGCGATCGACAATCAGCTGGATAAATTTCGGGTCACCATGAAAGCAGTTTATCTTTATTTCGACAGCATCGTTGCCGTCTTCGCCATTGATCAAACTTTCGACCAGAACGCCCGGTATGATGTCCTTGTACTGTCGTTCTCTAAACTCGTAATACTTGTTTGTTTTGCTCCGGCGCTTGATCTGTGCCTTCATGTCGTCCCAATCGAACGTCGCGCGGTCGCGGCAGATAAAGACTCCGCCTTGGTCATGGTTCGTCTTTACGACAAAACGATCCTCGTGGATGTGATGCGGCCCGATCTGCTCCGGGTCGTAGGTGACGAGGATCATCGGCACGAGCAGCTCGGGACCGATTCGAGCCGTCACGTAGTCGCGCGCCCGTATCTTGTCGGCGCAGAGCGTATGTAAAGGCGAGCGATCGTTGAGCTTCAGCCACAGCACCTTCTCGGATAGATCGCGTGGATCAACGAGATCGGGATAGAATCCGTTGCGATGAAAATACTGACGCCTGGCAAAAACCAGATCCGGATACAAATAATTCTTTATATGCTCCTTTATCGAGCGGAAAACAGCCACTGAACCTTGCCCTGAACCAAGTCTGTTCTATTAATCACACATTCAACATCGGACCCGCGACCGCTGCCTGATCTGCCGCATGCGCGGTCATTTAGCATGCCCTAAGGACCGTTGGGAGAAAGCTGCCCACTTCGGCCATAGTTAATCAAGGCGCCGCACGCGGCCGACAGTCAGTTTCGGTCAGTTGCGCCGCTGTTGCGTGGTCGACGCGGACTGGGTAGCCTATGTGCGGCTGCTGGATGACGAACGCGCCAGCTTCAGACCGTCCAGGGAGGGACACGATGACCAACCGACGCAGTTTCCTGTTGTCTTCGACCGCGCTTGCCGCGCTCGCGCTCGCAGCGCCCGCGGCGTTCGCCCAGGGCGAGATCACAATCCTCGGGTCGGTCCCGAGCCTGAGTTTTCCGTTCTTCGTGCATATGCTGAACCAGATCAAGGCAGAGGCCGCGGCCGAGGGCGTGACTCTGATCGAGAGCGACGGTCAGAATTCCGCTCCGAAGCAGACCGGCGACATCGAGGCCGCGATCGTTCAGGGCGTGAACGCCATCGTGATCTCGCCGCTCGACGTCAACGCGTTGGCGCCTGCGGTGGAGCAGGCGGTCGCGGCCGGCATCCCGGTGGTGACCATCGACCGCCGCGTGGACGGGGTCGAGGGCATTCTCGCCCACGTCGGCGCCGACAACGTCAAGGGCGGCGAGGCGCAGGCCGAGGCGATCATCGCGGCCTTCCCCGACGGCGCGAAGATCTTCCACCTCCAGGGCCAGCCCGGCGCCGGGCCGGCGATTGACCGCAACCAGGGCGTGCACAATATCCTCGATGGCAAGGACGAATACGAAATCATCTTCGAGCAGACGGCGAACTTCAACCGCGCCGAGGCGCTGTCGGTCACCGAGGCCGGGCTGGCGGCAAACGGCAAGCCGGACGTCATCGTCTGCGCCAATGACGACATGGCGCTCGGCGCGATCGAGGCGGTCGCAGCGGCGGGTCATACCGATGTGATGATCTACGGCTTCGACGCGCTGCCCGAGGCGATCGTTGCGGTGCGCGACGGCGCCTTGGCCGGCACGGTCGAGCAGTTCCCGGGCGAGCAGTCCCGGATCGCGGTTCGCATCGCCGTCGCCTACGCCCGCGACAAGACCGAGCCGGCCGAGAAGCTCGTCCTGCTGACGCCGATCGTGATCGGCAAGGACAACCTCGACAAAGCCGAGCGCATCGGCGAGACTTCCTGACCCGACCGCCGGCGCCCGGCCGGCCGCGCGACCTGCGCGCGCCGGCCGGCCCGCGGCGCAGCTTGGGCTAGCGCCGTGGTCCCCGCCGCCATCGTCCGAGCGTCGCCCGCCGACCGGCCTGCGTCGACGCTGCTCGAGATCACCGGACTGAGCAAGCGGTTCGTCGGCGTCGCCGCGCTTGAAGACGTCTCGCTCGACGTGCGGGCCGGCGAGGTGCACGGCCTCCTCGGCGAGAATGGCGCCGGCAAGTCGACGCTGCTGAAAATCCTGTCGGGCGCGCAGCCGCCCTCGGGCGGTCGCATGATGTTCGACGGTGCGGAGTTCGCGCCGTCCAGCCCGCTGGAGGCGCGGACGCGCGGCGTCGTGACCATCTACCAAGAACTGAGCCTGATCCCGACGCTGAGCGTGGCCGAGAACATCTTCGTCGGCCGGGCGCCGCTCGGCGCGCTGGGCCTGGTCGACTGGCGGCGCATGCGCGCCGAGACCCGCGGCATCGTGGCACGGGTCGGGCTGCGGATCGATCCCGAGACGCCGGTTTCGGCGCTGTCGGTCGCCGAGCAGCAGATGGTCGAGATCGCGCGCGCCTTGTCCCTGTCGTCGCGGCTGATCATCATGGACGAGCCGACCTCGGCGCTGACCGAATCCGAGGTCGCCCGCCTCCTCGGGATCATGGACCAGCTGCGCAGCGAGGGGATGGCGATCATGTTCGTGACCCATCGGCTTGAGGAGGCGTCGCTGATCTGTGACCGCATGACCATCCTGCGCGACGGCCGCCTAGCGGGGCGGCTGACGCGCGCGGGCGCGCCGATCGCGGTGCCGGGGATCATCGAGAAGATGGTCGGCCGCGCCGCGTCCGAGCTCTACGCCCGCCCGCGCGAGCGCCACGCGCCTGGCGCGGTGCGGCTCTCGGCGCGCGGCCTGCGCACGCCGCGCAACCCCGAGGCGCCGAACGCGATCACGCTCGACGGCGTCGATCTCGACCTTCGCGCCGGCGAGATCCTCGGGGTCGCGGGCCTCGTCGGCTCGGGGCGCACCGAGCTGGCGCGCGCGATCTTCGGCGCCGACCGGCTCGCCGGCGGCGCGCTGGCGCTCGACGGCAGACCGATCGCGCCCGCGTCGCCAGCGGACGCGATCGCCCTCGGAATCGGCCTGGTGCCCGAGGACCGAAAGCACCAGGCGATCTTTCCCGCGCTCGGCATCCTCGCGAACTTTTCAATCGCCGCGCTCGACGCCTATGCGAACGCGCTCGGGCTGATGCTCGAGGCGCGCGAGCGCGCCGATCTGGAGCGATACCGCAAGTTGCTCACGATCCGCATGGCCGCGCCCGAGCAGACCATCGACGGCCTGTCGGGCGGCAACCAGCAGAAGGTGATCCTCGCGCGCTGGCTCGCCCGCGACCCCAAGGTGCTGATCGTCGACGAGCCGACGCGGGGGGTCGACGTCGGAGCCAAGGCCGAGG
>JANOEW010000687.1:0-2671 GCA_031413475.1 Amaricoccus sp. | reverse complement strand
CCCCCCGCCCGCCACCTCCGCCCCCCACACCGCAAACCCTCTCTTGTTTCGGGCCGCGTGTTAAGACGCGGGCTCGCCCGCTCCGCCCGCGATCCCGGCGCGGCCGGCCGCCCGCGCGCTGCCGGCGCTGCCCGAGCGCGGTCGCGACCGCATCGGCCACGGCCTGCCCGAACGCCGCCACGTCGAGGTCGCGGTGCCGGGGGCCCAGCCGGTCTGGAAGCTCTACACCACCGGCTCGGTCGGCGGGCAGTCGCTGACCGGCCTGCCGGCGCTGCACCGGCTGCGCGCCCGCCTCGGCGGCGGGACCGCGGTCTGGACGTTCGACACCGGCCTCGTCCCGCCAGCGGGTCCGGTCACGCTGGCGGAGGTCTATCCTTCGCTGTTCGCCGCCCGGATCGCCGCCGCGCGCGGCCCCGGCGAGGTCAAGGATGCGGCGCAGGTCCGCGTCACCGCGGCCGTCCTCGCCGCGCTCGACGCGGTCGGGGCGCTCGCGCGGCTGTTCGCGCCGGGCCTCGCGCCGGCGGCGCGCTCCGTGGTCGCCCGCGAGGAAGGCTGGATTCTCGGGGCGCCGCCGCCCGAGCTGGGGGGCCGCGGCATGACCGCGCCGCGCGGCGACCCGGCGCGCGACCCGGCCGTCGCCGAGTTCGGACGCTGATCTCTTGTTCCCCGCCATCCTGTCCCGCCCGGGGTTGCACACGACCGCGTTCTACATGGCCTTCTTCATGGCGATGGGGGTGCACGCGCCGTTCTGGCCGCTCTGGCTCGCCGACTGGGGGCTGACCGCGGCCGAGGTCGGGTTCTTCGTCGCATGCGGCACCGGCGTGCGCGTCGTGGCGGGCCTCGCCATCCCCGCGCTCGCCGATCGGCTCGACAAGCGCCGCCACACCATCGCGGCCTGCGCCGCGGTCGCGGCGGTCACCTTCGTCGCGCACCTCTGGATCACCGAGACGGCGACGCTGCTCCTCGCCACCGTCATCGTCGGCGCGGCCTTCGCCGGCATCGGCCCGGTCGCCGAGGCGCTCGGCGTAGCGGCCGCGCGGGTCCACGGCTTTCCCTACGCCGAGACCCGCGGCCTCGGCTCGATCGGTTTTCTGGCGGCGAACCTCGCCGTCGCCGCGCTGATCGGCCGGACCGGGCCGAACCTGGCGCTGTGGTGGATCGTCGTCTGCATGGGGCTGGTGATCGTGCTGGTCGCCCGCCATCCCGGCGCCCGCCAGGTGCAGGGCCAGATCCCCCCCAAGATGCACGAGATCGGCGCGCTGATCGTCAACCGGGTGTTCGTGCTGTTCGTGGCGGCGGTGGCGTTCACCCAGGCGAGCCATGCGGTGTTCTTCGCGCTGGCCTCGGTGCATTGGGCGAGCCTCGGGATCGATCCCGCGACGATCGGCGGGCTGTGGGCGGCGTCGGTGGCGGCGGAGATCGTGTTCATGGTCGCGTTCGGGGCCTGGGCGGTGCGCCGGCTCGGCCCGGTGCGCGCCCTCGCGGTCTCGGGCGCGGCCGGCGTGCTGCGCTGGGGCGCGATGGCGTTCGATCCGCCGGTCTGGGCGCTGTGGCCGCTGCAGGCGACCCATGCGCTGACCTTCGCGCTCGGCCACCTCGGCGCCATCGCCTTCATCGCCCGGGCGGTGCCGCCCCGCTACGGCGCGGCGGCGCAGGGCGCGATGGCGTCGATGGCCACCGGCTCGGTGCTGTTCCTCGCGATGCTGCTCGCCGCCGCGCTCTATCCCGCGATCGGCGGCGGGACCTACGGCATCGCCGCGGCCCTGTCGTTGCTCGGCCTCGGGCTCTGCGCGCTGCTCGCGCGGCGCTGGCGCGACGAGACGCTCGCGGTCTGACGCGATCAGTCGAACGAGCCGCTGACCCGCGCCATCAGCTGGAAGGCGCGGCCCGAGCGGGTCTGCGCCAGTTCGGCCAGCTCGGCGTCGCTGGCCCCGGCGGCGATCTGGCCGAGCACCGTGTCGAACCGGCGCAGGAAGAACAACGCCGTGTCGCGAAACACCGGATCCGCCTTCATCGACCCGCGCGCCGCCGCCAGCGCGGCGGCGTCGCGCACCCCGCCCATGGCGGCGACGTCCGCGCCGCGCGCCCCGGCGACGAAGCGCCGCCAGGCCTCGGGCTCGGGCGCATCGACCACGAGATCGTCCATGTGCACGTCGTCCTGCGACAGGAAGGTCAGCACGTCCTCGGCGGCCTGGAGCATCTGCGCGAGGCTGCGGTGGCGCAGCGCGCGGCGCAGCGCCCGGAACCCCTCGGCGTCGTCCGCGTCGCGCGGGAAATCGAAGGCGCGCATCAGCTCCTCCCAGCCGAGGCGCCCCTCCGGCTCGGGCCCGTCCAGAAGCGGCAGATCCGCCTGGGCAGACTCCGCCTGGGCAGGCTCGGGCGCGGTGTCGGACACCACACGCGCGGCAGGCGCCGCACGCGCATCACGCGCATCAGGCGCGGTCGCCGGGGCCCGGCGGCTCGGCGGGTTGCTCCGCCGGTCGGCGGACGCCGTCCGCGGATCCGGCCGGTGCGCCGGCTCCGACGCGGGCGGCGCGATCGCGTGGGTCGGCGCGGCGACCGCGGTTGCGGCGGCGACCTGCGCGCGCAGGCCGTGCAGCGCCGCCTCGATCTGTCCCTGCCCCGCGAGCAGCCGCTCGACCTGGTCGCCGGTCGCCGGGGAGCGACCGGC
>JANOEW010000686.1:0-2603 GCA_031413475.1 Amaricoccus sp. | reverse complement strand
GTCAGCGTCATCGAGGAGGAGGAGACCTTCCCGATCTTCGTGCTCGGCCGGGTCGGCGATCCCGGTGTGCGCGAAGTCGAGGTCGGCACCACCATGCTGCAGGCGGTGGCGCTCGCCGGCGGCTTCGACCGCTTCGCGGCGACCAAGCGTATCCAGCTGCGCCGCATGGACCCCACGACCGGTCAGGAACGGCTGTTCGTGTTCAACTACAAAGCCGTCGAACGCGGCGCCGCGATCCAGTCGATGATCACGCTGCGCGAGGGCGACGTGCTCCTGGTGCCCGAACGCCGCCTCTTCGAATGAGGCCGCGGCCGATGCGTCGCCCCCTGCTCGCCGCGCTCACGCTCTCCGCCGCGGGCGCGGCCGCCCAGCCCCTGCCCGACCCCGGCTCGCCGCTGATCACCGCGGGGATCAGCCAGGGCTTCACGGCGGATTCGAACCTGCGCCTCGACGACCCCAACCCGGGGACGAGCTACTTCGCGGACACCCGGGTGCAGTTCGGCCTCCTGAGCGAAACCCAGGCCCAGACCTTTGCGCTCGGGATCGACACCGGGCTGCGCGCGCTCTGGGAGGCGGAGCGCGACTTCGATTTCACCTTCGCCTCACCCTCCACCGGCACCCTCGACTATGACCGGGACTGGGCGAGCGGCGGGATCGAGGGCGGGCTGCGCTACCGTCAGACCGCGGTCGACGCCGACCGGCCGCTCGGGGACTTCATCGATCCCGACACCGGCCAGATCGACTTTCCCGACGATCTCGACCGCCTCAGCCAGGACGTGACCGAGCGCCGCTACGACGCCACACTCGATCTCGCGCTCGCCACCGACGCGCCGAGCTCCTACGAATTCTCGCTCGTGGCCACGCACACTGACTACGACGAGACGACGCCGGACACCACCGCGCGCACGAACGCCCAGGGCGACGCGCTGTGGCGGCTGCGCCTGACCCCGGTGCTCTCCGGCGCGCTCTTCGGCAGCTACCGCTATTTCGACGCCGACAACGCCGCAAACACGCTGGTCCGCGAAGCGGATGTCGACGTCGGGGTGATCTACGAGCCCGACGAGACGTTGCGGGTCGATGTCGGCCTCGGCTACGCCGATTACGACCGGCGCCTGACGCAGGGCGGCGTGCGCAGCTCCCGGAGCGAAACCGGCCCGGCAGCGCGCGTGGCGCTGCGCTACGCCTTCGAGGAGGTGACGATCAACGCGGCGGCGCGCTACAGCCGGGCGACCGACGGCGCGCCCTTCACCGGCACCCTGCGCGCCGCCTATCCCCTGCCCCGCGGTCGCCTGAACGGCCGCGTGTTCCAGAACAAGACCGGCTCCTCCACCGGCAACGAGGTGCGGGTGACCGGCGCAGGCCTCGGGCTGCTGCACGAGATCAACACCGTCTCGGCGCTCGAGTTCGACCTCACCGCGGCGCGCCAGGTCGACGAGACCGCGCCGTTCCAGCCCGACACCACCCGCTACGGCTTCTCCGCGGTCTACTCCTACGACCTGACCGAAGCGGTCAGCGCCAACCTCGGCTACCGCTTCCGCTCCTTCGACCAGAGCCCCGACGACGCCACCTCGAACGCGGTCTTCGTACAGATCGGCCGGAGCTTCGCGAGCCGGCCCTGAGCGGCCCGCGCCCGGCGTGGTTAACGGTGCGGCGCTTAGGCCTCGTTTTTCCCGACGAGATCGCCTATAGAGGCGCGGGCGCGCGGCGAGCCCCCGCTTGCGGCGGCGTGAACCGGTGATCGAGTGACAGTGCGGGGATGACGATGACCACGCAGGCGGCTGGCGCGGCCACGGACAGGACGCTCGCCGTAAACCCGCGCGGCCTGTTCTGGTTCGCGCTCGCCGTCGTCTCGACCCTGCCGCTGTTCTGGTTCGGCTTCGCCGGCCTCGCCACGGAATGGGCGCGGCCGGAGTTCAGCCACGGCCCGGTGATCCCGGTCCTCAGCTTCTACATGTTCCTGCGCGAGCTGAAGTTCGTGCCGCCGACCGAGGCGGCGGTCACCGACCGCTGGCCGGGCGCCGCGCTGATGATCTTCGCGCTCGTCGTGGCGCTCGCGGGCAATATCGCGCGCATCGACCACCTGGTGTTCTATGCGCTAATCCTCTGGATCGGCGGCCTGATCCTGGTCGGATTCGGCTTCCGGCGCGGCCGCATCTTCTGGCCATCGGTGCTGCATCTCGTCTTCATGCTGCCCCTGCCGTATTTCCTCTATTTCAAGATCAACACCGGCCTGCAGTTCGTTTCCTCCGAAATCGGGGTCATGTTCGTGCGAATGATGGGCGTGCCGGTGTTCCTCGAGGGCAACGTCATCGACCTCGGGGTCTACAAGCTGCAGGTGGCCGAGGCCTGCTCCGGCCTGCGTTACCTGTTCCCGATCATGAGCTTTTCCTACGTCTTCGCGGTGCTCTATCGCGGCCCGGTCTGGCACAAGCTCGTGCTCTTGCTCTCGGCGGTACCGATCGCGGTGCTGATGAACTCGTTCCGGATCGGGGTGATCGGCGTGCTGGTCGACCGCTACGGCATCGGCCAGGCCGAGGGCTTCCTGCATTTCTTCGAGGGCTGGATCATCTTCCTCAGCTGCATCGCCATCCTGTTCGGCATGG
>JANOEW010000685.1:0-1558 GCA_031413475.1 Amaricoccus sp. | reverse complement strand
CCGGGCCAGGCGTGCGTCCGCCTCGCGCGTGCCGTCGGCCACGATCACCATGCCCGCATGAATGGAATAACCAATACCGACGCCGCCGCCGTGATGCACCGAGACCCAGGTCGCGCCCGCCGACGCGTTCAAGAGCGCATTCAAGATGGGCCAGTCGGCAATCGCGTCGCTGCCGTCGCGCATGCCTTCGGTTTCGCGATTGGGCGAGGCCACCGATCCGGTGTCGAGATGATCGCGGCCGATCACAATCGGCGCCGACACGGCGCCGCTGCGCACCAGCTCGTTCAGCTTGAGGCCGAACCGCGCGCGGTCGCCCTGGCCGAGCCAGCAAATGCGCGCCGGCAGGCCCTGGAACTGCACGCGCTCGCCGGCCAGCCGAATCCACCGGCACAAGCCCTCGTCGCCCGGGAACATCTCGAGCACGGCCCGATCGGTCACGCGGATGTCGTCCGGATCGCCGGACAGCGCCACCCAGCGGAACGGGCCCTTGCCCTCACAGAAGAGGGGACGGATGTACTCTGGCACGAAGCCCGGAATCTCGAACGCGTCAGGCACCCCGGCCTTCACGGCCTGCGCCCGGATGTTGTTGCCGTAATCGAAGACGACGGCGCCCTGTTGCTGCCAGGCCCGCATCGCGGTGACGTGCGTGCCCATGGCGGCGATCGACCGCCGCTGGTACTCCTCGGGATCACTGGCGCGCAGGCGGGCGGCGTCGGCCAACGACAAGCCGTCGGGGACGTAGCCGACCAGCGGATCGTGCGCCGAGGTCTGATCGGTCACCACGTCCGGCAGGAAGCCGCGGGCGACGAGCGCCGGCAGCACCTCGGCGGCGTTGCCCAACACGCCGATCGACCGTGCCACGCCCTCGCGCGCGTACTGCTGCGCGCGCCGAACGGCCTCGTCCAGGTCGGCCGTGCTTTCGTCAAGGTAGCGGGCCGCCAGGCGCTTCTCGATGCGCGCCGGGTCGACCTCGACCACCACGGCGACGCCGCCGTTCATGGTGATGGCCAGCGGCTGCGCGCCACCCATGCCGCCCAGGCCGGCGGTGACGACGATGCGACCGATCAGCGTGCCGCCGAAGTGGCGGCGCGCGAGCGTGGCCAAGGTCTCGTAGGTGCCTTGCAAGATGCCCTGGCTGCCGATGTAAATCCAGCTGCCGGCCGTCATCTGACCGTACATCGTCAGGCCGCGGTCTTCGAGATCGCGGAAGGTGTCCCAGGTCGCCCAATGCGGCACCAGGTTGGCATTGGCAATCAGGACGCGGGGCGCGCCGGGATGCGTGGTGAAGATGCCCACCGGCTTGCCGGATTGGACGATCAGCGTTTCGTCATGCGCGAGCGAGCGCAGGGATCGCACGATCGCGTCGAAGGCCTCCCAGTTGCGCGCCGCCTTGCCGGTACCGCCGTAGACAATAAGATCCTCGGGCCGTTCGGCCACCTCGGGATCGAGATTGTTCATCAGCATCCGCAACGCGGCTTCCTGAGGCCAGCCCTGGCACGTCAGCGACGTACCGCGCGGCGCGCGCTGTGAACGGGCAATCGTCGTCATTTACGGTTGG
>JANOEW010000684.1:0-1619 GCA_031413475.1 Amaricoccus sp. | reverse complement strand
AGCGACATCCCTGAATTCGGTTGATGCCGTGAGCCCTGCTATCGCGTGGGCGGCGGGAAATGGTGGCGTTGTGTTGCGAACAACCAATGGCCGTGAAGGCTCGGGTCGGCGTTGAGCTCGGCGATCAGGGCAAGCAGGTCGGCCTCGGTCACCGACGGCGCGCAGCGGTGCGTCAGCGAACGCATCCCGGCGGCGACGGTCTCGCGGCCCTTGTTCCGCACGTAGACCGCGCTCGCCGGATCCTCGCCCACCAACACCACCGCGAGGCCGGGAGTGAACCCGAGGTCCGCCACGGCGGCGGCGACGCGGGCACGCAGCCCCGCGGCGAAGCCCTTGCCGTCGATGATCGCGGCGGTCACCGCGGCGCATCCTCGGCCAGCGCCCGTTCCTCGCGGGCGATCGACCAGTCGACGATGCGTCGCCACAGCGCCGCGACCGCGTCTGCGTCGAGGCCCTCGGCGCGAGCGCGCGCGGCGGCGTTCCCCACCACCTCCTCGACCCGGATGTCGATGCGCGCCGGCAGGCCCGCGGCGCGCTTGAGGTCGGCGGCGCGGTCGATGCAGGCGGCGCGGCGCGCGAGCAGCGCGATCAGATCGCCGTCCAGCCGGTCGATCTCGGCGCGCAACTCGTCGAGGTTTGCGCAGGCGGCGGGGTCGCGGGTCATGGGCCCCCTTAGCGGCTCGCACCAATCCGCGCAATGCGGTCAGAACAGCCCCTCGATCCGTCCCTCGGCGTCCATGCGGATCGTCTCGGCGGCCGGCGCGCGCGGCAGGCCGGGCATGGTCATGATCTCGCCGCAGATCGCCACCACGAACCCCGCGCCCGCGGCCAGCCGCACCTCGCGCACCGGCACGGCGAAGCCGGTTGGCGCGCCGCGTAGATCGGGGTCGGTCGAGAACGAATACTGCGTCTTGGCCATGCAGATCGGCAAGCCGCCGTAGCCCGCCGCCTCCCACTCGCGCAGCTGGCTGCGGATGCGGGTGTCGGCCAGCACTTCGTCGGCGTGGTAGATGCGCCTGGCGATGGTCTCGATCTTTTCGAACAGCGGCATGTCGTCGGGGTAGAGCACGTCGAACTGGCTGGCGCCGCTGTCGGCGAGCGCCGCCACCCGCCGCGCCAGCTCGGCGGCGCCCGTCGACCCCTCGGCCCAGTGCCGGCAGAGGATCGCCTCCGAGCCATGGCTCGCGACGAACTCCCGCACCGCCGCGATCTCGGCGTCGGAGTCGCCGGCGAAATGGTTGATCGCCACCACCGCCGGCACGCCGAAGGACTTCACGTTCGCGATGTGCCGGCCGAGGTTGGCGCAGCCTTTGCGGACCGCCTCGACGTTCTCCACCCCCAGGGCCTCCCGCTTCACCCCGCCGTTCATCTTCAGCGCCCGCACCGTGGCGACGATCACCGCGACGTCCGGGTGCAGCCCCGCCTTGCGGCACTTGATGTCGAAGAACTTTTCGGCCCCGAGGTCGGCGCCGAAGCCCGCCTCGGTCACCACGAACTCGGCGAGCTTCAGCCCCAGCCGGGTCGCCACCACCGAGTTGCAGCCGTGCGCGATGTTGGCGTACGGCCCGCCGTGCTCGAAGGCCGGATTGTTCTCCTGCGTCTGCACCAGGTTCGGCTGG
>JANOEW010000683.1:0-2363 GCA_031413475.1 Amaricoccus sp. | reverse complement strand
ATCATTGTCAGCAACTATGCCTATCTCAATGACAAGCAGCGGGTGGCGACTGCGGCATTGCCGGGCGCGTTCACAGCCGGCGCGGGTACGGTCAATCGCATGAACGGCACCGGCTGGTACACCCTGGATGCCAACGCCGTTTGGCGCGGCTTTCCCGATCACGAAGTCTCCTTCGGTTTCCATCGCGACACCGAGACTTTCGCCCAGACGCGATACAACCTCACCGACTGGATCGCCGGCGGCCAGGGATCGGTGGTGAATGCCGCCAAGGGCCGCACCGCCACCAATGCGGTATGGCTGCAGGATATCTGGTCGCTGCTGCCCGGCGTGAAAGCGGCGCTGGGCCTGCGCTATGAAGATTGGCGCGCCTATGGCGGATCGAATTTCTCCGCCTCACCGGCCTTGAATGTCAGCCAGCCGCGCATTTCCGCCAGCACCCTGTCGCCCAAGGCGTCGCTGGCTTGGAAAATTTCCGACACTTGGACCCTGACGGGTTCCTGGGGCGTCGCTTTCCGCATGCCCACGGTGACCGAGCTTTATCAGGCAATCACCACCGGCACGACCCTGACGGTGCCCAATCCCAACCTGAAACCGGAGCGCGTCAGTTCCTACGAGCTGGCGGCGGAACACAGGACGGACAGCGGTTTTGTCCGCTTGTCGGTGTTCGAGGAAGACATCACCAACGCCTTGCTGTCGCAATCGGCCCCGCTGGTGCCGGGCTCGGGCACCCTGTTCAGCTTTGTGCAGAATGTGGACCGCACTCAGGTTCGTGGCGTCGACCCAGAGGTCCCGCCGCGTCGAACGCGATGAAATCGCCGGTCGTCTCGGCGGCGAAGTCGAGTTTGCCCGACGTCGTCGTGACGGCTGCGACCACGGGTTCGCTCGAGCCGTAGCGCCACTTGCTGACCCGAGGTGATACGATGGCGGCATCGTCCACAGGGAGGCTGTCATGGGTCAACCCGGGATCGAGATCATCCTGATGCGCCAGCTCGCGAGCTACCTCGCGGGGCCGATGCTGATCGTCGACCACAAGCGCGATCTGCTCTTCTTCAACGAATCGGCCGAGCCGATTCTCGGGCGCCGCTTCGACGAGACCGGGAAGATCAACCGCGCCGAGTGGGCCGCCTCGTTCCGGCCGACCGACGCGAACGGGCGCCCGCTTGCGCCCGAGGAGCAGCCGCTCACACGCGCCATCGACCGCGGCGAGCCGTCGTATCGCCGCTCCTGGATGACCGGGCTCGATGGCGTTGCGCGTGTCATCGAGGGCCTCGCCTTTCCGCTCGCGACGCGCGAATCGGGGTTGCTCGGTGCAGCCGGCATCTTCTGGGAGGTGCGCGAGCGCGCCGCGGTTCCGCCTCCGCTGGCGCGGGCAGCGAGCGGACCCTCGCGCTCCCGTCACGCCGTCGAAGTAATCCTGCTGCGCAGGCTCGCCGACCGGCTGCTGATGCCGATCATCGTCGAGGATGCCGAAGGCAGGCTGCTCTTCTACAACCCGGCGGCCGAGCCGCTGATCGGGCGTCGCTTCGCGGAGCTGGGTCCGGTCCAGCTGAGCGACTGGTACGGCGCGTTCCAACCGACCGACGAGGACGGCTCGCGCATCAAGGTGGAGGACCATCCGCTGAGCGTCGCGCGCCTCCAGCAGCAGCCTTGCTACCGGCGCTTCCTGTACCAGGGCCTCGATGGCGTGAAGCGGCGCGTCGACGCGGCCGCGTTCCCGCTGCTGGGTCTCTGCAACCGCCACCTGGGCGCCGTCGGGATCTTCTGGGAGGGATCGCGATGAGGGTCACGCTCTGGGGAACGCGTGGGTCGCTGGCGTCGCCGGGCCCCGAGACGACGCGATACGGTGGCAACACCTCGTGCGTCGAAGTGCGCGCCGCGGATGGCAGCGTACTCGTGCTCGATGCAGGGACGGGAATCCGCCGCCTCGGCGACGCGATCGCCGATGAGATCCAGCGCGTCGACCTGCTGCTGACGCACCTCCACATGGATCACATCCAGGGGCTTGGCTTCTTCGAGCCGCTGTTCCGTCCCGCGACCGAAGTGCACATCTGGGGTCCGTCCTCGACCACTCTCGATCTGCGTACGCGCCTGTCTCGCTACCTCTCGCCGCCGCTCTTCCCGGTCCGCCTGCGCGATCTGCCTCGCCATCCGGAGCTGCACGACGTGGTGTCGATCGGCGCTTTCCGCGTCGGTCCCTTTGCGATCCAGGCCGAGCTGGTCTGCCATCCCGGACCGACCGTCGGCTACCGCATCGAGGCCGACGGCGCGTCGCTCGCCTATCTCCCCGACCACGAGCCGGCGCTCGGCGCAGTCGAGTTTCCTGGTGACGCCGATTTCATCCCGGGTCTCGGTCTCGCCGCCGG
>JANOEW010000682.1:0-5238 GCA_031413475.1 Amaricoccus sp. | reverse complement strand
GGCAGCGGTGCAGGCCACGCTGGCGCGACACGGCCGCATCGACGTGGTCTGGGCCAATGCCGGCGTGGCCTCGATGGGCCTGCTGGCCTGTACCGACCCAGCGGCCTGGGCGCGCTGCATCGAGGTGAATGTGCTCGGCGTAGAGGTTGCGGTTGGTCTGCATCTGGGTCTGGACCGCCTGCACCACTTCGCCCTCGCCGAGGATCTGGTGGTTGACCTTGATGCCGGTGATCTCCTCGAACGCCTTGGTCAGGACGGTCGACTCGTAGGTGTGCGTCGGGATGCCCTCCGACAGCACGTTGATCTCCATGCCGGAGAACGGCGCGGCGGCATCGACGAACCACTGCATCTCGGCCTTCTGCTCGTCGGCGCTGAGCACCGACGGCTGGAATTCGTCGTTGATCCATTTCTCGGCCGCGGCCATGTCGGCAAACGCCGCCGGCGCCGCCGCCATGAGCGCGACCGCCGCCGTGGCGGACAGGTAAGCTATTCGCATCGTTTCCTCCCGGAAGAGATTAGTTGCTTCGCGGTCGGATCATCGGCGCTGGCGCGGCCGCGGTCAAGCCGGTCTCCGGCCCCGGCGCGAGGGCCGCAGCGCGCCGCGATCCGTGCTTCAGGCGTCGCCCGAAGACCGGGCGCCACCGGTGCGTGCAGCGAGGCGCTTCACCCGCTCGCGCAGCGACTGGAACACCACGTAGAGCGCGGGGATCACGAAGATGCCGATCACCGCCGCCGCCAGCATCCCGCCCGCCACCGCGGTTCCGACCGCGCGGCGCGACAGCTCCGCCGCGCCCTCGGCGCGGACCAGCGGGATCAGGCCGGCAATGAAGGCGAAGCTGGTCATCATCACCGCGCGAAAGCGGGTGCGGGCGCCGTCGATGGCGGCGTCGACGATGGCCATGCCCTCCTCGCGCCGGGCCTTGGCGAACTCCACGATGAGGATGGCGTTCTTGGCCGCCAGCGCGATCAGCACCACGAGCCCGATCTGGGCGTAGATGTCGAAGGGCAGGCCCGTGGCCCACAGCGCCGCGAAGGCGCCCGCGACGCCGACGGTGACCGAGAGGAGCACGGGGACGGGGATCGTCCAGCTCTCGTAGAGGCCGACGAGGAACAGGTAGGCAAAGAGCAGCGCGAGGACGAGGATCGCGGTGGTCTGGCCCGCCGCCTCGAGCTCCTGCAGCGCGGTGCCCGACCACTCGAAAGCGTAGCCCGGCGGCAGGGTCGCCGCCGAGACCTCGGTCATCGCCGCCAGCGCCGTGCCCGAGGCGACGCCGGGCGCGGGGCCGCCCTGGATGGTGACCGAGCGGGCGTTGTTGAAGCGGATGATCGAGGCGGGGCCGACGTCGAGCCGCGCCTCGGCCACCGCCGCCGCCGGCACCATCTCGCCGTCGGCGTTGCGAACATGGATGCGGCCGATGTCGGGGATCGCGAAGCGGTCGGTTTCGGCGCCCTGCATCGTCACCCGCCAGGCTCGGCCGAAGATGTTGAAGTCGTTGACGTAGGCGGAGCCCAGCACCCCCGACAGCGCCGAGAACAGGTCCGAAACCGGTACGCCGAGGCTCTGCAGACGGTCGCGGTCGATGTCGAGAAAGACCCGCGGCGCGTTGGCGGAATAGGTGGTGAAGACGTTCGCGAGCCGCGGATCCTGGTTCGCGGCCACCACGAGGCCGCCCGCGGTCGCGGCGAGTTCGGCGGCGTCGCGGCCCTGGCGGTCGACGAGCTGGTACTCGAAGCCCGACCCGGTGCCGAGGCCGATGATCGGCGGCAGGTTGTAGGCGAAGATCGCCGCCTCGCGCACGCCCGCGCCGAGCTGGTTGGCGGTCATGATCGCGCTGTCGACGTCGAAGCCCGGCGCCTTGCGGTCGGCGAAGGGGGCCATGCGCGCGACCACGGCGCCGGCGTTCGACTTCGCGAGCCCGTCGAGGAAGCTGAAGCCGCCGATCGACACCACGGTCTCGACCCCGTCGATACCGCCGACCAGCGCCTCGACGTCGCGCATCACCGCGTCGGTGCGGTTGGCCGACGAGCCCTCCGGCAGCCGGACCTCGACGAAAAACGCGCCCTGGTCCTCGGAGGGCAGGAAGCCCGACGGCACCTGGCGGGCGAAAAAGCCGGTGGCGACGAAGGCCCCGGCGAGCAGGATCAGCCCGAGGATCGCCCGGCGGGCGATGGCGCCGGCGATGCGCGCGTAGCCGTCGCGCGCGCCGTCGATGCGCCGCGAGATCCACCCCAGCGGCCCGCCGCGCGGCCCGTGGTGGGGCTGGAGCAGGATCGCGCAGAGCGCGGGGCTGAGGGTGAGCGCGTTGATCGCCGAGATCACCATCGAGACCGACACGACCACGGCGAACTGCTGGAACAGCTGGCCGGAGATGCCGGGGATGAACGCCACCGGCACGAACACCGACAGGAGCACCATGGTGATCGCCACGATCGCGCCGGTGATCTCGCCCATGGCCCGGCGCGCGGCGTCGGCGGCGCTCATGCCGGGGTTCTCGGCCATCACGCGCTCGACGTTCTCCACCACCACGATCGCGTCGTCGACCACGATGCCGATCGCGAGCACCAGCGCGAGCAGCGACACGGTGTTGAGCGAGAAGCCGAGCGCCAGCATCACCGCGAATGTGCCGATCAGCGCCACGGGCACGCTGAGGATCGGCACCAGCGTCGCGCGGAAGCTGCCGAGGAAGACGAACACCACCAGCGCGACCAGGATGAACGCCTCGATCAAGGTCTTGCGCACCTCGTGCACGCTTTCGACGACGAACTCCGAGGTGTCGTAGGTCACCTGGTAGGCGACGCCGGCGGGAAACGTCGCCGCGGCGTTCTCCATCACCGCCCGCACGCCCTCGGCGGCGGCGAGCGCGTTGGCGCCGGGCGCGAGGTAGAGGCCCATCAGCGCGCTGTCGCGCCCGTCGATGCGCGCGACGGTGTCGTAGTTCGCCGCCCCCAGCCGAACGCTGGCGACGTCGCGCACCCGCACGAAGCCGCCGGCGGGATCGGCGCGGATGACGATGTCCTCGAACTCGGCCGGTTCGGACAGTCGGCCGAGCGTCGTGAGGGTGAATTGGAACGTCGGGTCCTCGGCCATGGGCTGCGCGCCCAGCCGGCCGATCGCCGCCTGCACGTTCTGCGACCGGATCGCGGCGATGACGTCCGCGGGGGTCAGCTCGAGGCTGGTCAGCCGGTCGACGTCGAGTTCGACCCGCATCGAGAAGTCTCGTGGGCCGAACATGGTCACGTCGCCGACGCCCGGCACGCGCTTCAGCCGGTCCAGGATGTTCAGCCGGGCGTAGTTCGACAGGAACAGCGCGTCCTGGTCGCCGCTGTCGGAGTAGAGGCTGACGATCTGCAGCAGCGCTGCGGACTGTTTCTTGACGCTGACGCCGGTGCGGCGGACCTCCTCGGGCAGCTGCGCCTGGGCCAGCGCCACCCGGTTCTGCACGTTGACCGCAGCGATGTCGGGGTCGGTGCCGACCGCGAACGACACTGTCAGGCCATAGCTGCCGTCCGCCCCGCTGGTCGACTTCATGTAGATCATGTCGTCGACGCCGATCACCGCGTCCTCGATCGGCTGCGCCACCGAGGTCTCGACCGCCTCGGCGCTGGCGCCGGGGTAGCTCGCGCTGACCGAGACCTGGGGCGGCACGATGTCGGGGAACTGCGCCACCGGCAGCCGCCCGAGCGAGACCAGGCCGGCGATGGTGATGACGATCGAGATCACCGCCGCGAGCCGCGGCCGGGCGATGAAGACGTCGGAGATCACGGCGTCAGCCGTCCGTGCCGGCGGCGAGCGCCGCATCGACGACCGCGCCCGGCCGGGCCTTGTTCAGGCCCTCGACGATGACCTGCTCGCCCTCCGCGAGCCCTTCGCTCACCACCGTGCGGCCCTCGGCGGTCAGGCCGGGCGCGACCCGGCGCATCTCGACCACGCCGTCCGGCCCGACCACCAGCACGAAAAAACCCTGCAGGTCGCGCTGCACCGCCTGCTGCGGCACCGTCGGCAGCCGCTGCGGCGTCTCGGCGCGCAGCGTGCCGCGCACCAGCGCGCCGTCGCGCAGCCGTCCCGAGGGATTGGCGAACAGCGCCCGCACCATGATCGTGTCGGTGCCACGCGCCACCTGCACGTCGGCGAAGTCGATGTCGCCCGGCTCGTCATAGGCCGAGCCGTCCGCCAGCGTCAGCGCCACCGCCCCGACCCGGCTCGCCTGCCCGGCCGCGACGCGGGCGTTAAACTCCAGCGCCATCCGCTCGGGCACCGGAAACTCCACCGTCATCGGGTCGGTGCGGGTCAGCGTGACCAGCGCGCCGGTCTCCGGCCCGACCAGCGCGCCGACATCGACGGCGGACAGGCCGACCACGCCCGCGAAGGGGGCCTTGATCTCGGTGTAGGACAGGTCCAGCGCCGCCCGGTCGCGCTGCGCGCTCAGCCGGCGCACCTCGGCCTCGGCCTTGGCGAAGTTCGCGTCCGCCACGTCGAGCACCGCCTGCGCCGCCGCCTGGCGCGCCACCAGCGTCGCCTGCCGGTCGCGCTCGATCTCGCTCAGCCGCCGCTCGGCCTCGGCTGCGGCGATGGTCGCCTCGATCTCGGCGAGGTTGGCGCGGTAGGCCTCATCCTCGATGCGGAACAACACGTCTCCGGCGGAGACCGCCGCGCCCTCGGCGAAGCGCCGCTCCTCGACGAAGCCCGCGACGCGCGCCCGGATCGCGACCTGCTGCTCGGCGACCGCGCGCCCGGTGAAGACCGCCGACTCGCTGATGTCCGTGGTCTCGACCAGCGCCACCGTCACCGCCGGCGCCGGCTGCGCTGCGCCCGGATCCCCCCCGACCGCCACCGCGAGCGCTGCAACCGCGAGCGCCCGAAGTCCCGAGATCATCCGCATGGTCCGACCTTCGCGCCCGCGCGCCGTTCGCTCGGCGCGCTAGCCCCAAACTTAGCGGACCCGCCCGCGACGCGCCACAGCGATGTGCATCGGCCACCCTGAGCGCGTTAACACTTTTCTATATTACAATCAGATATTTAGAACGTGTCCGAGCTCGGACGCTCGCCCGGTCAGGCCCGGACAGCCCGCAGCATCACGTCGACGTTCGCCGGATCGGCGTCCGGCGTGATGCCGTGCCCGAGGTTGAAGACATGCGGCCCGCCCGCGAAGGCCTCGACGCAGGCCCGCGTCCCGCGCGCCAGCGCCGCGCCGCCGATCACCAGCAGCAGCGGATCGAGGTTGCCCTGCACGCAGACGC
>JANOEW010000681.1:0-9713 GCA_031413475.1 Amaricoccus sp. | reverse complement strand
CTTCGAGCTTCCGGCGCGGCCCGCGCTCGGCCGGGCGGCGTATTTCGTGGCGCCGGCAAACCGGATCGCGCTGGCGCTCGTCGACAGCTGGCCGGCCTGGCCCGGGGGGCGCCTCGCGGTGGCGGGGCCGGCAGGATCGGGCAAGACCCATCTCGCGCACGTCTGGGCGGCGCGGGCCGGGGCGCGCAACCTGCCCGCCGCGGCCCAGCCCGGCCTCGATCCCGGCGCGGTGGACGCGGACGCAGCACTCGCCGTCGAGGACGCCGACCGGCTCGCAGCACTCGGTCCCGCGGCGGCGCGGGCCGCCGAGGAGGCGCTGTTCCATCTCTGCAACCGGCTCGCCGGCGGCGGCTCGCTGATGGTCTCGGGGCGCGCGGCCCCGGCGCGCTGGCCGCTGGCGCTGCCCGACCTCGAAAGCCGGCTCGCAACGGCGCCGGTGGCGACGCTGCAGCCGCCGGACGACGCGCTGCTGGCGGCGATCCTGGTCAAGCTTTTCGCCGATCGCGGGCTCGGCGTCGGCCCTGAGCTGATCCGCTATCTGCTTGCGCGCATGGACCGGTCCTTCGCCGCCGCCGACGACCTCGTCGCCCGCCTCGACCGCGCCGGCCTCGCCTGCGGCCGGCCCGTCACCGTTCCGCTTGCGGCCGAGGTGCTGACCGCGCCCGCGGACGCCGCGTCCGATCCCGCCGGCTGACGGACGCGCGCCGGCCGAGGTCGCACCGGCAGCAAACTCGTGACGCGGGAGTCACGCGCCGTATCACGGCGACGTCACGGCACGGGGCGCATACCGGGGCATCCGAACGGACAGGCGATTCGCCGGTTCGACGGCCCGGGGAGGCGGAACGCCCTCCGGTCGCACATGACAGAACCAGAAAGGTTGATCAAATGAAGACGCTTACCTTTGCGACCGCGCTCGCCGTGACGATCGGCGCCGCGACCGCCTCCCTCGCCGACGTTCGCCAGCTTGCGGCGTCCGCCGGGATCGACGCCGCCGAAGCCGCCAGCATGTCGCTGACCGAGATCGTGCGGATCAAGTATAACGCCGAGCACCGCGGCGACGACCGCACGCCGATCGTCACCACGTCCGGCGTCTCCGGCGTCGGCGCGCGCAGCCAGCTCGCCGCCGCGGCGGGCGTCTCCCCGGCCTGGGCCGAGGGCATGAGCCTGACCGAACTCGCGGTGGCGAAATCCTTCTCCGAATCGCGCGGCGACGATCGCCAGGCCTACGTCGTCGACGGCGGCCCGACCAAAGGCGGCGCCGGCTTCATGCAGCTCACCAGCTCGCTCGGCATTTCGCCGGACGCGGCGCGGATGATGTCGATGCACGAGATCTATCTCGCGAAGATCATCCGCGAGTCGGGCGACAATTGAAGCGCCTCTCTCCCGGGCTCCGTCGTCGACGGGGCCCGGGGGGTCACCCGCCTCCGCCTACGATGATTCGATCCGGCCCGCCTCGTCCGACGCGTCGGGCTGATCGAAACGAACCTTGACGTAGGCGCCCGGCGCCGGTTCCAGCACGCCGAGTTTCGCCCCGGGCTCGCGCGCCGCGACCAGCCGGCCGGAGCGCTCCTTCAGCCAGGCGTCCCAATCGGGCCACCAGCTGCCCGCGGCTTCCTGCGCGCCCTTCAGCCAGGCCTCGAGTGTGTCATGGCCCATGTCGGGGTTGGTCCAGAACTGATATTTCCCGAGGCTCGGCGGGTTGATCACGCCGGCGATATGCCCCGAGCCGGCAAGCACGAAGCGCACATCGGCCCCGGTCATCTCCTTGGCCCCGCGATAGACCGAGTCCGGCGGCGAGATATGATCCTCCTTGGTGGCGATATGGTAGACGGGCACCTTGATGTCCGAAAGCTTGACCATTCCGCCACTGATCTCGAGCTCGCCCTTGGCGAAGGCGTTGTGGATGTAGAATTGCTCCAGGTAGAACTGGTGCACCCGCGCGGGCATCGCCGTGGAATCCGCGTTCCAATACAGCAGATCGAAGGGGAACGGCTCCTTGCCGAGCATATAGTTCGAAACGATGAACCCCCAGATCAGGTCGTTCGCCCGCAGCAGGTTGAACGCGGACGCCATTCCGGCGGCGGGCAGGTAGCCTTTCTCCAGCTCGCCTCCGATCGCGTCAATCATCTTGTCGTCGACGAAGATCTGCAATTCGCCGGCGTCCTCGAAGTCCAGCTGCGCGACGAAGAGGGTGCAAGACGCGACGCGCTTGTCGCCGTCGCGGCCCAGTCTGGCCAGCATGGTCCCCGCCAGCGTGCCGCCGATGCAGTAGGCGGCCAGGTGCAGGCTGCGCTGGCCGGTCTCCTCCAGCGTCTTGTCGATCGCCGCGATCGCGCCATCGATGACGTAGCTGTCCCAGGACTGGTCGGCGTGCCGCGAGTCGGGATTGACCCAGGAGATCATGAACACGGTGTGTCCCTGCTCGACCAGCCACCGGACCATCGATCGCTTTTCGTTCAGATCGAGAATGTAGTACTTGTTGATCCAGGGCGGGATGAACAGCACGGGTTTTGCGTGGACCTTCTCGGTCGTGGGCGCGTATTGGATCAGTTGCAGGATGTCGTTCTGCCAGATCACCGAGCCGGGAGAGACGGCGACGTTGCGCCCGACCTCGAAGGCGTCCATGTCGGTCTGCCGGATCAGCAGGTTGCCCTGGCCGCGCTCGAGATCCTCGAGCATCATCGTCAGGCCGCGAACCAGATTTCCGCCCCTCTGCTCGACGGTGGCCTCGAGCACCTCGGGGTTCAACGCGAAGAAGTTGGCCGGGTTCATCGCCTCGACGAACTGCCGGGTGAGGAAGGCGGCCTTGCGACGCTCCTTGGGATCCATCTCCCCGACCGAGCCGACCGTGTCCTGCACAAATCCCGAGGTCAGCAGATAGGATTGCTTGATGAACTCGAAAACCGCGTTCTCCGACCACTCGGAATGGGCGAAACGCTTGTCGGCCCTGGGCAGGTCCGGTAACCCGATATCCTCGGCTGCGTCCTTCGCGCCCATCCATTTCAGCACCGAGCGCTGCCACAGCGCCTGCTGCGCGGACCAGTAGTCGAGCGTCTTGTCCGCGACCTGCTGGGGATTGTCCCACATCGTGCGCGACAGTTCGGCGAAGGTCGGCCAGGCGGTCGTCGGGTCCATGGCTCCCGTCCCGCCGGACCCGATCTGCCCGGCGAGGAACTTCTGCCAGATCCGGCTGGAAAGGTCGAAAACCTCCGCCATGTTTTGGGCTGTGTCCTGGCCCTGCTCGGCCAGCGTCACAACCTCCCTGTCGTCGCTCATTGCATACTCCCATGGTCGCCGGCTATGTTGCCGTCTTCCGAGCAACGATACAAAAATGGGCGCGGCTTGCCTACAGGGGAATCGCCGCCGGGCACTTCGCTCGCGTCGATGCAGTCCACGTCGCCCGGTCACATGCGGCCCGCGCAGGAGGCGGCGATGCCCGTGATCCTTCCGACTTGTTCCCGCTCCGCGGTGGTCCTCGCGCTCGTTCTTGCCGGCTGCGCCCCGCCCGAGGCGGATTTCGCGCCCTCCGAGCGGGCGCGGACCGCGCCGCCGCCCGCGTTGGTTCCGACCGAGCAATTCGCTGCGCCACGCGTCGAGAGCCTCGAAGCGGCGGCACGGCTCGGCCCCGAGACCACAGCGCTTGCCGCGCGTGCCGCTGCGCTCCGCGCCCGCGGCGCAGCGCTGTCAGGGGCCGGCGTGCTGGGCGATGCGGACCGGACGCGGCTGAGCGACGCCGTGCCTTCGGTCGCGGCGCCGGACGACGCGGTCGATCCGTAACGAAGGCGTTCGCCGCCACGAACGGACGTCGGCGAAACCACGGGAGGGTTCACGATGCGACTGTCGTCCGCGCGCCGCGCCATGGGCCTTGCGGCCCTGTTGCCGGTCGTCCTCGCGTCCGGGACCGCCGCCGCGACGCCGGATGCGCCGGCCCGGATCGAGGTCACCGGCGAGATGATCGACACCTGGTGCTATTTTTCCGGCGTCATGGGCGGGCCGGAGGCGGTCGTGGGGTCGGCGCATCACACCTGCGCGCTCTGGTGCGCGGCGGGAGGCATCCCGGTCGGGCTCCTGGCCGACGACGGGACCGTGTACATGGTGCTCAAGCTCGAAGGCGCCGACCCGCTGGCGGCCCCGGACACGCTGCTGACGGTCGCCTCGGACCGGCTCACCGCCGACGGGCTGCACTATCTGCGCGACGGCGTGAATTATCTGGTGGTCGAGCGCGTCGTCGCCAACGAGGGGATCGTCAACCTCACCCACGAAACCTTCGGGCCGATCCCCGGCTTCGCCATTCCGGAGCCCGCGCAATGAGCCCGGCGCTGCGCGCCGCGCTGGCCATGCTGGCGCTCGCCGGCCCGGTCGCCGCGCAGGACTTCTCCGTCGGCAGCGAGGCGGCGTCCTGGGGTCTCGCGGGCGAGCGCCCTGCCCGGTTCGAGGCCGAGGTCGTCGACGTTCTCTGCCTTCTGTCCGGCGACTGCCCGACCGACTGCGCCGCCGGCGCGCGCCAGCTCGGTCTGCTCCGCGCCGTCGACGGCGTGCTGGTTCTGCCGATGAAGAACGGCCAACCGGTCTTCTCCGGGGCGGTCGACGACCTCGCGCCCTTCTGCGGCCAGACGGTCGAGGTCGACGGCCTGTTGGTCGGCGAAGCCGCGGCGACGCCGGCGCCGTTCTACCAGGTCCAGCGCATCCGCCCGCAGGGCGCGGCCGACTTCATCCCCGCCGACGGCTTCACCACCGCCTGGGCGACGCGCAACCCCGAGGCCGCGGCCGAGGGTGGCGACTGGTTCCGGCTCGACCCGGGCGTGCGCGGGCGGATCGCCGCCGAAGGTTACCTCGGGCTCGGCCTCGAAACCGACGCGGCCTTCATCGCGGACTGGTTCTGATGCGCGCCACCTTGGCCGCGGTGCTCGTGGCCGCGGTCCTCGCCACCGGCGCGGCCGCGCACGGCGATCTCGCGCAGCCCGAACTCCGGCCAGCGCCGGCGGCTGCCGGGGCGTTCCCGACCGACATCGGCGGCCCGTTCAATCTGGCCGACCAGTTCGGCCGCACGCGCAGCGAAGTCGACCCGGACGGGCGGCTCCAGCTCGTCTTTTTCGGCTACGCCACTTGCCCCGGCATCTGCTCGGCGGTGTTTCCGGCGCTGGCCGACCTCACCGATCGCCTCGCCGCCGCGGGCGCGCCCGCAACGCCGGTCCTGATCACGATCGACCCCGCGCTCGACACACCTGACCGCCTGCGTCCGGCGGCGGCGTCGATCCATCCCGACCTCGTCGCCCTCACGGGACCGCCCGATGCGCTGGCCGCCGCCCGCGCGGCCTTCCAGGTCGAGGCGGAGCTGCTCTTCGTCAGCCCCGAGCTTGGACCGATCTATGCGCACGGCTCGTATATCTACCTTCTCGATCCCTCGGGCGGGTTCCTCACGCTGCTGCCACCGATCCTCTCTCCGGAGCGAATGGCCGAGATCGTGCTCTCCTACCGCTGAGCCGCTGTCGACACGCCGGTCGGCCCGGCGAGGCCGAGGCATCGCGCAGGTCGCATTCGACCGGCGACTCGTCGCCCCGGTTCCGCTTGCCCACGACCTTCCGCAGCTAGATGCTCGCAGGGCCGGCGGGGACGAGGAGAGGCGCGATGCGGAGCGAGGCGCGGGCGGTGGTGATCGGCGGCGGCGCGGTCGGCTGCGGCGTCGCCTACCACCTCGCCAAGGCCGGCTGGGCGACCGTGCTGCTCGAGCGCGACGAGCTGACGTCGGGCTCGACCTGGCACGCGGCGGGCCTGCTGCCGCTGTTCAACATGGGCTACGCCGCCAGCCACATCCACGACTACTCGGTGAAGTTCTACAAGACGCTGGAGGCCGAGACCGGCCTGAACGCCGGCTTCTCGGTCGTGGGCAACCTGCGCATGGCCCAGACCGAGGCGCGCATGGACGAGTTCCGGCTCTACGCCACCACCGCCGAGACCGTGGGCGTCCCCTACGACTGGCTGACCCCGGCCGAGATCCGGGACCGCTGGCCGCTGGTGCGGACCGCGGACCTGAGGGGCGCGCTGTTCCACCCGACCGACGGCTACATCAACCCGGCCGACGTCACGCAGGCGATGGCCAAGGGCGCACGGCAGTTCGGCTGCGAGATCCACCGCAAGGCCCAGGTCGACGCCCTCGACTGGACCGGCTCGGAGTGGATCGTCTCGGGCCGGCGCATGATGGAGAAGGGCGGCAACCTCGTGCCCACCGAGGAGACGTTTCGGATCCGCGCCGAACACGTCGTCACCGCCTCGGGCAACCACGCCCAGCGCACGGCGCGGATGCTCGGGATCAAGTCCCCCGCGATCCCGGTCGAACACCAGTACATCGTCACCGAACCCGACCCTGCGCTGGAGGCGTGGCGCCGCGCCAACCCCGAGCACCCCGTCCTTCGCGACGCCGATGCCCGCTGGTACGTGCGCGAGGAGCGCGGCGGCTGGATTCTCGGCCCCTACGAGACCGGCGCGCCAGCCCGCTTCGAACACGCCGTCCCCGACGGCTTCCGCGCTGACCTGTTCCCGCTCGACCTCGAGCGGATCGAGGCCGAATACCTGTCGATGATCCACCGCCTCCCGTCCTCGGAATCGCTGGGCCTCAAGGCCGACTTCAACGGCCCGATCTGCTACACGCCCGACGGCAACCCGTTGGTCGGCCCAGCCCCCGGCCTGCGCAACTTGTGGCTTGCCGAGGGCTTCTCCTTCGGCATCACCGCCGCCGGCGGCGCGGGCCACTACCTGGCGCAGATGATGGTCGAGGGCGAAGCCGCGATCGACATGGCGAGCCTCGACCCCAAGCGCTTCGGGTCGTGGATGACGACGGAATACGCCGCCCGGAAGAACGAGGAGTGCTATTCCCACGTCTTCGTCCTCCACCACCCCGACGAGGAACGCGAGGCCTGCCGCCCGCTGCGCACCGCCCCGTGCTACGACCGTGTCAAGGCGCGCGGCGCCCAGTTCGGCCAGGTCAACGGCTGGGAGCGGCCGAACTATTATGCGCCGCAGGGCTTCGAAGACCACGCCGCCCGCAGCTTCCGCCGCGGTGGCTGGTGGCCCTACGCGGTCGAGGAGGCGACGGCGATCCGCGAGACCGCCGGCCTGATCGACGCCACCGCCTTTGCCAAGCACATGGTCAAGGGGCCGGGCGCCACCGCCTTTCTCGACTGGTTCACCTGCAACAAGCTGCCGAAGCCCGGCCGCATCAGCCTGACCTACGCCCTGACCCCGACCGGCACGGTGCGCAGCGAATTCACGGCGCTTCGCAAGGCCGAGCACGAGTACTACCTCGTCTCCGCCGGGGCCTGGGCCGACTACGACGGCGACTGGCTGCGCAAATGCGCCGCCGACAAGGCCGCCGAGGTCGGCTACGTCGAGATCCAGGACGTCACCACCCAGATGGGCGTCTTCGCGCTGGCCGGCCCGAACTCCCGCAAGATCCTCAACCGGCTGATCCGCGGCCCCGAACCCGCCACCGCCCTCTCCAACAAACGCTTCCGCTGGCTCTCCGCCCGACCGATCGAGCTCTTGATGTGCCCGGTGATCGCGCTGCGTGTCGCATATACCGGCGAGCTCGGCTGGGAGCTGCACCATCCGATCGAGATGCAGACCTACCTGTTCGACCACCTGATGCAGGCCGGCGAGCCGCTCGGCCTGAAGCTCGTCGGCGCCCGCGCCCAGAACTGGCTGCGCCAGGAAAAGAGCTACCGCGCCTTCGGCACCGAACTCGGCCGCGACGCCACCCCGCTCGAGTCCGGCCTCGATCGCTTCGTCGACCTCGCCAAGGACTTCCGCGGCAAGGCGGCGATGGCGGCGACCGGCATCCGCTCGAAATGCGTCACCCTGCTGATCGACGGCCCGACCGACGCCGACCCCTGGGGCCGCGAGGCGCTCTACGCCTCGGACGGAACCCGCGTCGGCCGGCTGACCTCGGGCGGCTGGTCGGTCGCTTTCGGCAAATCAATCGGCATGGGCTACGTCGAGCCCGGGCACGCCTTCCCAGGCGCCCGGCTCGACGTCCGGATGCACGACCGGCTCTGGCCGGCGGTGGTGACCGAAGACAGCCCCTACGACCCCAGCAACGCCCGCATCCGCGCCGACGGCTGAGGGACCGACCGCGGCCAACGCCGCATGGCGCCGGTCGCCGAGATCGCCTAGGGTCTCTTGCCGTCATCCGGCACAGGAGACCCCATGCGCCGCTCGGATCTGATCACCCTGCTCGCGCTGACCTTCGCCGCGGGCCCAGTCGCGGCCGAAGGCGCGCTCGACCGCCTGCGCGAGACCGGCGAACTGCGCCTCGGCTACCGCATCGACGCGCTGCCGCTGTCCTTCGCCGACGAAAGCGGCCTGCCGGCCGGTTACACCGTCGAGGTCTGCGAGGCGGTGGGCGAGAAGCTCGCCGCAGCGCTCGGGATCGCCGAACTGGCGCCGGTCTTCGTTCCGGTCACGCCCGAGGACCAGTTCGACGCGGTGGCGTCGGGCAAGATCGATCTGCTGTGCGGGGCGGCCACGGTCACGCTCGCCCGGCGCGAGACCGTAGACTTCTCGATCCCGACCTATGTCGACGGCGCCGCGGTGCTGATGGCCAAGGGCGCTGCGCCCGACATGGCCGCGCTCGCGGGCAAGCGCATCGGCGTGCGCGGCGACACCACGACCGAGGACGCCCTGCGCACCACCCTGGCCGAACGCGGCATCGAGGCCGAGGTGGTGCGCTTCGACGATCATCAGGCCGGTCGCGACGCGCTGAGTTCGGGCGACATCGTCGCCTATTTCGGCGACCAGACGATCCTGATCGGCCTGATCATGACCAGCGACGCGCCCGACAGCTTCATGACCTCGGACGAGATGCTCACGGTGGAGAAGCAAGCGCTGGCGCTGGCGCGCGGCGACGACGATTTCCGCCTCGCCATCGACCGGGCGCTAAGCGAACTCTACGTCTCGGGTCAGATGCAGGCGATGCTGCTCGCGGCGCTGCCCGGCATCGAGCCGGGCCTGGCGCTGCGCGCGCTGTTCCTGATCGCGCCCGATCTGCCCTGAGCTACGCCGGATAGCGGGTGATCGCCTCGGCGAACAGCCGCGCCTCGACGTTGCCCCCCGAGGCGACGGCGATCACGTCGCCGGGGCCGAGCGCGTCGGCCCGGAACAGCGCCGCGGCCAGCGCCACCGCGCCGCCGGGCTCGAGCACGACGTGCAGATGCGCGAACGCCAGCGACATGGCGCGCAGCGCCTCCTCGTCGGACACCGCGAGCCCGGGACCGGCGAGCCCACGCAGGATCGGCAAGGTCATCTCGCCGGGGCGCGGCGTCAGGATCGCGTCGCAGATCGAGCCGGTCGGCGCGGCGTTGCTCTCGCGCCCGCCCGAGGCGAGCGAGCGGGCCATGTCGTCGAACCCCTCGGGCTCGGCGGTGCGCACCCGGAAGGCTGGAGCCTCGGCCTCCAGCGCCAGCGCGATGCCGGACGCTAGCCCGCCGCCGCCGCAGCAGACCAGCACCTCGGCCTCGAGGATGCCGGCCTCGGCGGCGTCGGCGGCGTCGGCGGCGATCTCGAGCCCGGTGGTGCCCTGGCCGGCGATCACCTCGGGATGGTCGTAGGGCGGGATCAGCGTCATCCCCCGGGCCGCGGCGATTTCGGCGCCCAGCACGGCGCGTCTTCGGTCAGCCGGTCGTAGAGCACCACCTCGGCCCCGAGCGCGCGGGTGCCCT
>JANOEW010000680.1:0-3932 GCA_031413475.1 Amaricoccus sp. | reverse complement strand
CCTTTGACTCGGGACATGGGGCGGCCTCCTCAGCGATGATACGGCATGTAGGTTTTCACGATCTTCTCGTCCTGAGGCGAGAGGATCGTGGTTCCCCGCGCCTGGCGGATGAATTTGGTCGATCGCTTGATCATGCCGTGGCGCTTGCCGGCCTGCCCGGCGACGATGCGCCCGGTGGCCGTGATCTTGAAGCGCTTCTTGGCGCCCGACTTGGTCTTCATCTTGGGCATTTCGATTCTCCTGTGGGATCGTTCGGGACGCGCCACGGCAGCCCAGCGTGAGCCGGACGCGTCGGGATGGAAGCGGGTCGTATATCCCGCGCTCGGGTCCGCCGCAAGGGGCGGGCGGAAGGCTGCCGCCAGATGCGGCCGGTGTCGGCGAGCGCAGGGCCGCGCACGAGCGGCCGCCTTTAGCGTGGCGCCAGGACGCGATCGATCAAGAAGACGACCCCGTTCGAGGCCGCCAAGTCCGGCCGGACCACACCGGCGCCGTTCACCCGCAGGCGGTCGTCCGAGCCATCGACGTTGAGGCTCGATCCAAGCAGGGTGGTGTGGTTCACATCGACCCCCAGCAGGAAATCGCTGGTCAGCTGGCCCGGCACCACGTGATACGCGATCAGCCGTCGCAGCCCGTCGCGGTCGAGCCGGTCGGCGTCCGACGCGCCGAACGCGCGGTCGACCGGCGCAAAGAGCGTGTAGGGCCCCGAACCGGACAAAGCATCCTCGAGTTCGGCGCTCCGCACCGCGCGGGCGAAGCGCGCCGCGCCACTCCGCTCGGCCACCCCGATCACGTCGAGCCCGCCGCGCTGCCGCGCCTGCGGCGACGCACCCTGTCCGCCCGCGCACGCCGTAAGCACCAGCGCCGCCGCGCCGAATCCACCAAGTCGAAGAACCATCCGTCGGCGCATGGACACCCCTCAGCAGTCAACCAGCCGCGGCAGTGAAACCGCGTCGCCGCCTCGATCGACGCCGCCCGAGTCGTAAGAAGCGTGCGGCGAACCCCGAAAGTCCGATGATTCACCGGCGATCCCAAGTCGACACCGTGATAAAGCGGGGCGCAACGCACGCCCCGCTCAGCTGTCGAAACGGATTATTGCGGCAGCATGACCGCGTCAATCACGTGGATGACGCCGTTCGTGGCCGCGATGTCCGCAGTGACGACGTTGGCGCCCCCGACCGTCACGCCATCGGTGGCGTCCACGGCGACCTCGGCCCCGTTGACCGTCGCGACCGACAGTTCCTTGCCGGCGATGTCGGCGGCCATCACCTTGCCCGGAATCACGTGGAAGGTCAGGATCGAGACGAGCTGCTCCTTGTTCTCCGGCAACAGCAGCTTCTCGACGGTGCCTTCGGGAAGCGCCGCGAAGGCCGCGTCGGTCGGCGCGAAGACGGTGAACGGGCCGGCACCTTTCAGGGTGTCGACCAGGCCCGCGGCCTGTACCGCGGCGACCAGAGTGGTGAAGCCCCCGGCTGCGACGGCGGTATCGACGATATCGGCCTCCTGGGCGAACGCCGGAGCGCTTGCGAGCGCGATGGCCGCCGAGGCGGCGAGAAGCGTGGAGCGGATCATGGATGGATCTCCGAGTTTTACAGTCTGATCAACGCCGAACGATTGGCGTCGATCGTGTTTACGCGGGGCGCCGGCTGCGCGGATCATCAACAAATAGCCGTGGGTGGCGCTTGACGGGTCTGCGGGTCGGCGCAAGCCGGTCCCAACCGATGCGTCCAATCACGTTCAATTTATCTCGCCCTCAGGTAATCTGCGCCCGGATCGGCACGACGTGCGGATAACGTGACGACGAACCAGCGCCGCGCGCTGTCTCTCGGACGATCCGTTCGCTGTCGATGGAGACCACCCATGCTGATCCGCCGCCGTCCGAAAATCAGATACTCCGAGGTCACGCCCGAGGCGGTCTACATGAACCGCAGGCAATTGATGGCCGGCGCCGGGGCGCTCGTGGTCGGCGCGCTTTCGGGCGGCGGCGCGACGGCGGCAAGGCTCACGGCGACGCCGAGCGCCTTTTCGATCGGCGATCCGCCCACCGCCCTCGAGCACGTGACGAGCTACAACAACTATTACGAGTTCGGCCTCGACAAGACCGACCCGAAGCGCCACGCCGACGGCCTCACCACCGCGCCGTGGTCGGTGAAGGTCGACGGTCTGGTCGGCCGTCCCGGCGACTACGCGCTCGAGGACATCATCGACCCGGCGCGGCTCGAGGAGCGCGTCTACCGGCTGCGCTGTGTCGAGGGCTGGTCGATGGTGATCCCCTGGATCGGCGTTCCGCTCGCGGATCTCGTCGCCAGGGTCGAGCCGGACGCCGGCGCGAAATATGTCGCGTTCGAGACCCTGGTCCGGCCCGAGGAGATGCCCGGCCAGCGCGGCCTGTTCCAGACACTCGACTGGCCCTACGTCGAAGGACTTCGGCTCGACGAGGCGATGCATCCGCTGACGATCCTCGCGGTGGGCCTTTACGGCGAGACGCTGCCGAACCAGAACGGTGCGCCGCTGCGGCTGGTGACGCCGTGGAAATACGGGTTCAAGTCGATCAAGTCGATCGTTCGCATCTCGTTCGTCGCGAAGGAACCGCCGACCACTTGGAATCTTCAGGCTCCGAACGAATACGGCTTCTACTCGAATGTGAACCCCTCGGTCAGCCATCCGCGCTGGAGCCAGGCCAGCGAACGCATCGTCGGCGGCGGACTGCTGGCGCAACGGCGCGACACCGAGATGTTCAACGGCTATGCCGAGGAGGTCGGCGAACTTTACGCCGGCATGGACCTGGGGCGGTTTTTCTGAGCATGTTCGCCGATCGGATCAACGTCGCGCTGCGCCGCGTGCCCGTCGGTCCGCTCTATGCGCTCGGGTTCGTTCCGGCTGCGGTCTATCTCTGGTTGGCGCTCGAAAACCGCCTCGGCGCCGACCCGGTGAAGACGCTGGAGCGCGAGATCGGGCTGATCGCGCTGCAGCTTCTGATCGCGGCGCTGGTGGTGACGCCGCTGCGGGACCTCACGCGCATCAATCTGCTGCGGTTTCGCCGGCTGATCGGAGTGATGGCCTTCGCCTATGCGGCGATGCATGTGGCGGTCTGGCTGACGTTCGACCGCCAGCTTGATTGGCTTCGGATCGTCGAGGACCTGACCAAGCGACCCTACATCATCGTCGGCATGGCGGCGTTCGTGTTGCTGGCGCCGCTGGCGGCGACGTCGAACGACGCTGCGGTCCGGCGGCTCGGGGCGGCGGCGTGGCGCAGGCTGCACCGGCTGGCCTATCCCGCCAGCGCGCTCGCGGCGATCCACTTCGTTTGGCTGGTGAAGGCCTGGCCGCTGGAGCCGCTGGTCTATGCGTCGGTCGTGGCGGCGCTGCTCGGGTACCGTGCGGTGCGTGACCGCGTTCGCCAGTTCAGCCGGCGCCTAGCCGGCAGCCGCGCCTGACGCGCGAAAAAAATATGTCATACGGAGGCATTTTTCGCTTGCGCGACTCTGCGTGGGCTCTTAGATAACCGTCCACCGGCGGCGGGGCGACCTGATCGCCGAAAAATCAAGGTTCGGGCAGCTCGGCGCGCCTAAGGTTTGGCGCAGTGAGTTGCTTGTCTCGGTTAGCTCATTGAATTGAATTAGATGATGAAGGGATATGCGGGCGGTTTGGTTTCGTTTCGACGGACGGATCGTTTGCATGTCGGCCACGTAGGGTTTCCGCGAGGGGGTCCGATGATCGTGGTGTCAGCTTCACCGTTTGTCGGCCGTCGTTTCCGCGAGGGGACGATGCACGGCAAACGATGACGTTTGCCTCGGGTTCCGTGACTGGGACCCGGGGGATGTGCAGAGGTTCGTCTGTCAAGAACGGCCTGTTCCGCGAGGGATGGGGTCGTTTCAACTTGAGAGTTTGATCCTGGCTCAGAACGAACGCTGGCGGCAGGCTTAACACATGCA
>JANOEW010000679.1:0-1717 GCA_031413475.1 Amaricoccus sp. | reverse complement strand
GAGCTGCGCGGCGGCGAAGGCGAGATGGGCCGGCCCGCGGTCGGCGAGCGCGAGGCTGAGCGCGAGAAGCGGCGGCAGCAGGAACGGGACCAGCCGACGCAGGAGCTTGTGGCTGAAGAGCTGCGCCGCGTAGAGGCCGGTGCGCCTGGGGTCGAGCAGCCGCGCCATGGCGAGCAAGCCGCGCCAGCCGCGCTCGGTCGAGCGCACCCGGCGGCGGAACTCCGCCCCGGCGCGCGGGGTGACCTCCTCAACCGCCACCGCGTCGGGCGCGAACGCCAGCCGCCCGCCACAGTCGACCACGTTCAGAGAGACGAAGAGGTCGTCGGCGACCGTCGGAGGCACCGCCGCGGGGGCGAGCGTGCGGCGCACCGCGTAGAGCGCGCCCTGCGCCGACACCGCGCCGCCGAGCCGGCTCTCCGCTGCCTTCAGCGCGCTGTCGTAAGCCCAAAACAGCCGCTCGGCCCGGGCGATCCAGCCGCCACGCCGCCCGGCGGGCGCGGGCCGGCCGCAGACGCCCCCGACCGCCGGATCGCAGAAGGGCGCGAGCAGCGCCCGGAGCGCGCCGGGGGCGAGCACGCCGTTCGCGTCGGAGAACACCACCACCTCCGCGTCGATCCGGGCGAGGCCGAGGTTCAGCGCCGCCGCCTTGCCGACGTGGCGCTCGGTCGCGAAGGCGCGCACCCGCGTCGAGCCGAGCCCGAGCGCCCGGGCGAGGGTCCGGTCCTCCGAGCCGTCGGAGACCACCACGACGTCGAGCCGGTGCGGCCCAAGGTCCTGCGCAAGAACCGAGCGAAGCTTATCGGCGATCGCCGCCTCCTCGTTGCGCGCCGCGATCAGCATCGTCGCCGCGAGCGGCGGCTCGGCTCCGAACCGCGGCGCGCGCCGGCCGAAGAGCGCGGCGAGGCCGATCCAGAGCACGCCGTAGCCGACGAGCGCGTAGGCCACGGTCGCGGCCAGGATCCAGAAAGCCGCGGTCATTCCGCCGCCGCGCGGGGGGCCGCGCCGTAGCGCGCGAAGAGCGCGAGCTGCCGCGCGGCGTTCGCCCGGAGCGAGAACTGCGCCTCGACGTGCCGGCGTCCCGCCTCGGCCATCGTCCGGGCGCCGGCCGGGTCGTCGCGCACCGCCCGCAGCGCCGCGGCGAGTTCCGCGACCGAGCCGGGCGCGGTTAGCCGCCCGGTCACGCCGTCGATCACCAGTTCCGGAATGCCGGAGACCCGGGTCGACACCGCCGGCCGCCGCATCGCCAGCGCCTCGATCATCACGTTCGGGATGCCCTCGGTGCGCCCGCCCGGGCCGACGATCGAGGGCGCGACGACGACGCTGGCGGCGGCGTAGATCGCCATGACCGCGTCGAAGCCCTGGGCGCCGAGGAAGCGGACCCGGTCGCCGAGCCCGAGCCCGGCGCTCGTCGCCGCGAGCCGGGCGCGCTCGGGCCCGTCGCCGAGGATCGAGAGCCGCCAGTCGCCGCCGAGATCGGCCAGCGCCCGGAGCAGCACGTCGCCGCCCTTGCGCGCCTGTAGCGCGCCGACGAAGACGACGTGGAACGGGTTGGTCGGCGGCGGACCCGGGTCGGGGAACTGGTCGAGATCGACGCTCGAGTGAATCACATGCAGGCGCGCCGGATCGAGGCCCGGCACGCGCGCAACGAGGAAGTCGCGGGCGAAGTCGCTGACCGTCCGCACGAAGGCCGCTGACCCGAGTTTCTGCCCGAGCAGGC
>JANOEW010000678.1:0-6735 GCA_031413475.1 Amaricoccus sp. | reverse complement strand
ATGCCCCACTGGTAGTAGGTGTAGGGCACGCCCCACTGCTTGCCGTCGATGGTCATCGAGGGCAGCGCCGAGGCGAGCGACTCGGCCAGGCCGTGCTCGGCCCAGACGTCCGAGACGTCGAGGAACTGGCCGGCGTTGACGAAGGGGGCCATGCGGTTGCCGGCGTACCAGTTCGCGAGGTCGGGCGGATCGGCGGTCAGGAAGTTGCGGATCGCGGTTTTGTAGCCCTCGTGGTCGAAGTTCTGGAACACCACGTCGATCTCGGGGTTCGCCGCCTCGAACTCGGTGATGGCCGTCTCCATCGCGGCGAGCGGCAACGGGTCGTAGTCGCCGTAGTAGGTCAGCGTGCGCTGCTGCGCGACCGCGGGCGCGACCATCGCCGCGCCGGCCAACAGGGCGGCGAGGCTGGCGCGAGCCAGGACTGTCATGCGGGCATCTCCCTCTGCTAGTTCCACTATCTGGAACAGTGTTTTATTATTGAAAACCATGCGCGATCCGTTTAGCCCTGTCAACAACGAGATCTAGACCCGGCGCGCAGCCGGGCGCGCGGGAGGAGGAATGGCCGGTTCCGGTCACATCGACGGCACCGTGGGCAAGGCGCTCGATCTGCTCGACGAGGTCGCCTCGCTCGGCCGGCCGGTGCGGTTCGGCGAGTTGCTCGGACGCAGCGGCCACCCCAAGGCGACGCTCTACCGCTTGCTGCGCACGCTGGCTAACCAGGGCATGCTGGCCTTCGACCCGGACGATCACACCTACCGCCCCGGCCTGCGGCTGGTGCGCCTCGCGCATACCGCCTGGGCGCGGTCCTCGCTGGCCCCGATCGCGCAGCCGTGGCTCGACGCGCTTTCGGCGCGCACCGGGGAAACCGTGCATCTGGCGCAGCTCGACAACGGTCAGGTGCTCTACGTCGACAAGCGCAACGCCGCGCAGCCGGTCGACATGTTCAGCCAGGCCGGCAAGATCGGCCCGGCCTATTGCACCGGCGTGGGCAAGGCGATGCTGGCCTGGCTCGATGCGCCGGCGCTGGAGCGGGCGATGGCGCGGCAGGCGTTCCACCGGTTCACGCCGAGCACCCTGACCGAGCCCGAGGCGCTGCGGGCCGAGTTCTCGGTGATCCGCGCGGCCGGCGTCAGCTTCGACCGCGAGGAACACGAGCCCGGCATCATCTGCGTCGCGGCCCCGATCCTGAGCGCGCGCGGCCGGCCGCTCGGCGCGTTGTCGATCACCTCGACCACCCAGCGCTACCGGCTCGACGATCTGGCCGGGATCGCGCCGGACCTGCGGGCGACCGCCGCCGCCATCGCCCGGGCGGCGGAGGCCTGGCAGTTCCCGGAGTCGGTTTCGAACGAAAATCAGGAAGGAAACGCTCCATGTCCGGCGTAACGCTCCGAGGCGTCCGCAAGCGCTATGGCGAGACCGAAGTGATCCACGGCGTCGATCTCGACATCGACAACGGCGAGTTCTGCGTGTTCGTCGGGCCGTCGGGTTGCGGCAAGTCGACGTTGCTGCGCATGGTCGCGGGGCTGGAGGAGACCACGTCGGGCGCGATCACCATCGGCACGCGCGACGTGACCCGGCTCGACCCATCCGATCGCGGCGTGGCGATGGTGTTCCAGACCTATGCGCTCTATCCGCACATGACGGTGGCCGAAAACATGGGCTTCGGGCTTCGGATGAACAAGGTTCCCAAGGCTGAGATCGACCGCAAAGTCGCCGAGGCTTCGGCGATCCTCAAGCTCGACCCCTACCTCGAGCGCAAGCCAAAGACGCTGTCGGGCGGCCAGCGCCAGCGCGTCGCGATCGGGCGCGCCATCGTGCGCGGGCCGGAGGTGTTCCTGTTCGACGAGCCGTTGTCGAACCTCGACGCCGAACTGCGCGTCGACATGCGGGTCGAGATCGCCCGGCTGCACCAGGAGATCGGCGCGACCATGGTCTACGTCACCCACGACCAGATCGAGGCGATGACGCTGGCCGACAAGATCGTGGTGCTGCGGATGGGCAAGGTCGAGCAGGTCGGGGCGCCGCTGACGCTCTATGACGACCCCGACAACGAATTCGTCGCGGGCTTCATCGGATCGCCCCGGATGAACTTCTTCGAGGGCGTCCCGGTCGAGGGCGGCGTGCGCGTGCCGGCATTGCGCGACCTGCACCTGCCAGAGCACGCGCCGGGCCATGTCCCCCGGCTCCGGGTTGGCATCCGCCCGGAGCATCTGCGTCTGGTCGAGGGCGACGCGCTGCGGGTGGACCTGCTGGAGCATCTCGGCGGCATTTCCTACGTGCATCTGGTGACCGACGACGGCCAGCGCCTGATCGCGGAGGCGCGCAACATGCGCGACGCCCGCCCGGGGGGCCGGGTCGGCGTCGCCGTCGATCGCGGCCTCGCGTTGTTCTTCGATCCCGAGACCGGCCGCCGGCTGCGCTGAGACGGCCGGTCTTCGAGCCGGCGCCGTTGCTCGGGCCGCGCGCGCCCGGCGACGCCACGCCGCGTCGGTTCAGGCTACGAGCGGCATCGGGCCGGCGGGGTCGGCGCAAGTCGTGGGACGACGCGCGGCCGCGGCGCTTATGCCATGCGGCGCGACCATCAGGCTCTGGGGTCCGCGGAAGCAGAGCGTGCGCAGCCAGGCCAGTTCCTGTCCGGGCACGAGCGCCATGTCCGGGAACCTGCGGGCCAGCACCTCGAGCAGCACGCGCAGCTGGAGCCGCGCCAGCGGAGCCCCGATGCAGACGTGGATGCCGTAGCCGAACGAGACGTGCTGGCGCGCGTTCGCCCGGCCCACGTCGAGCGCATCGGCGTCGGCGAAGGTCGCCGCGTCGCGATTCGCCGCGGCCAGCGACAGCAGCACGTGCCCACCTTTGGGGATGCAACCGCCGCCGATCTCGACGTCTTCGCGCGCGATCCGCCGCCAGCTCACGACGCTGGTCGCGAAGCGCAGGCCCTCCTCGACCGCGTTCGGGATCAGCGCGGGATCCTGCGTGATCCGCTGCCACTGGTCGCGGTTCGACAAGAGCGTGTGCACCAGGTTGGTCGAGGCGTTGGTGGTGGTCTCGTGGCCGGCGAGCAGGATGCCGAACACCAGCCCGGTGATCTCGTTCAGCGCCAGCACGCCGTCGTCGCCGTTGCGGATCGCCAGCATGGCGCTGGCGTAGTCGTCGCCCGGATGCAACGCGCGGTCTTCGACCAGTTCGCGGCAGTAGTGCCAGTAGGCCAGCATCTCGCGCGCGGCGTCCATCTGGTCTTCGGGGCCGAGCTCGCCGAAGGTGAACATCAGCCGCTTGTCGGCCCAGCGCTTGATCCGGGTCGCGTCGACGTCGGGGATGCCGAGCAGCAGCAGGATGACCCGCGCCGGCAGCGCGTAGGTCATCTCCGCCACGAGATCGGCCGCGCTTCGGCCCGCGAGTTGGTCGGCGTAGCCCTCGATCATCGCCCGGATCGCCGGCTCCATCGCGAGAAAGCGGCGCATGTTGAGAAACTGCGCCGCCGCGGCGCGGACGCGGGTGTGCACGGGCTGATCGGCGTTGACCTGGATCGGCTGATGGGTGAAGCGCCCCTCGCGCAGGAAGGCGCAGACCTCAGGCGGCAGCGGCCGCATCGGATTGAGCGCGATCGAGGCGGAGAAGCGGGCCACGTCCTGGAAGATCGCCAGCACGTCCTTGCGTCGGGTGACGACGTAATAGCCGATGTCCGGGGCGAAGAAGACCGGCTCCTCCAGCCGGGCGCGACCGAGCAGCGCGTGCATTCCCTCCTGCTCGAACGAGCGGAACGCGCGACCGATCTCGGACACTTCGGCGCCGTCGTTTACAGGTTCCTCAAGCGCGCTGATTCTCGTCATGCGCGTCCCCCTTAACCACTTACCCACCACACTGGCTACGCTTCGGGGGTCGACAGAGGGACGCCCCGACAATTCTCCTCAATTTTCGCGCAGTCGCACCACGTGTGTCAAAGCGCGCGTGGTCGGTTGGTTAAGGTCTTGGCGCGCGCGGATCGCGCATGCTCGCCACCCCGGTCACGCCCGCGCCGCACCCGTTCGCCGGCGCGCCTGGCTCTCGCGCAGCCAGATCACCAGCCCCGAGACGGTGATCAGCGCCGCGCCGCCGAGGATCGCCGCCTCCGGCAGGTCGTCGAAGATCAGCCAGCCGAAGACGATCGCCCAGAGCAGCAGCGTGTATTGCAGCGGCGCGATCGTTGCCGCGTCCGCGAGCTTGAGCGAGCGCGCGATCAACAGATGCGCCAGCATCGCCACCACGCCGAGCAGGCCGAGCAGCGCGGTGTCGCGCAGGCTGGGCTGGACCCAGCCGCCGCCGGCTGTCAGCGCGCCGGCGGCGAGCGCGCCGGCCATCTGCCAGAACACCAGCGCCCCGTCGGAGGTGCCGCGCAGCTTGCGCGCGCTGAGCACCATCACCGCGAACATCAGGCTGCCGAACAGCGAGACGAGCACCGGCAGCGTCAACGCCGCGGCCCCCGGCCGCAGCGCGAGCACCACGCCGGCGAAGCCCGCGAGGATCGCGCCCCAGCGCCAGGGCCCGACCCGCTCGCCGAGCAGCCAGGGCGACAGCGCCGCGACGTAGATCGGCCCGGCGAGCCAGTAGGTCATCACGTCGGCGAGCGGCAGGGTGATCACCGCGAAGTAGAAGCACCAGACCTCGAGCGTCGAGGCCGCCACCCGCGCGATCTGCAGCCCCGGCCGCTCCAACGGCCAGAGCCGCACCCGGCGCCGCCACAGGACCGGCCCGAGCACGACCAGCGCCGCGGCGCTGCGCAGCAGCACCACCTGACCGACCGAATAGGTCGCGACCAGCCATTTGCCCATCACGTCGTTCAGCGCGAACATCAGCATCCCGAGCAACGCCAGCGCGACGCCGAGGCGCCGGGCGTGGCGGCCCGGATCGGGATCGGTCGAGGGAAGGGGATCGGGCATCGGCTCGGCTCGCGGGGCGGCCGGCGCGGGTCGGGCCGGACACCGGCTTATGCGAGGCCTGTCGCCGCGGCAAGGGCGCGGCCCGCGGCGCGGGCCGCAGGCGGGCGCCCGGCGGGCGTTGGTCGGGGGCTTTTCCTTGGGCGGGCCAGCGGTTAGAACGGGCGCTCTTCCGCCAGCGCCAGCGCCAGACCCGGAACACGGCCGATGACCATGGACAAGACCTTCGACGCCGCCGCCGAGGAGGCGCGGATCAGCGCGCTGTGGGAGGCGGCGGGCGCCTTCGTGATGGGCGCGAACGCCCGGCCGGGCGCCGAGCCGTTCGCCATCCTGCTGCCGCCGCCGAACGTCACCGGCTCGCTGCACATGGGGCATGCGTTCAACCACACGCTGATGGACATCCTCGCGCGGTGGAAGCGGATGCAGGGCTTCGACGTGCTGTGGCAACCGGGGCTAGACCATGCGGGCATTGCCACGCAGATGGTGGTGGAGCGTGAACTGGCGCGGGCGGGGAACGTCGGGCGGCGCGAGCTGGGGCGCGAAGCGTTCGTGGCGCGCGTCTGGGAGTGGAAGGAAGCGTCGGGCGGGACGATCCTGGAGCAGTGCAAGCGGCTCGGGGATTCGTTCGACCTGTCGCGCAACCGGTTCACGATGGACCCGGGATTTCACGATGCGGTTTTGCGTGTGTTCGTAGACTGGTACCACAAGGGGCTCATCTTCCGCGGCAAGCGGCTGGTGAACTGGGACCCGCATTTTGAGACGGCGATCTCGGACCTCGAGGTCGAGAACATCGAAGTCGACGGCCATATGTGGCACTTCAAATACCCGCTTGAGAACGGCGAAACCTACGAGTACGTCGAGACGGACGCCTACGGGAGCGAACTGTTGCGCGAGACGCGCGACTACATCGCAATCGCGACCACCCGACCCGAGACGATGCTCGGCGACGGGGCCGTGGCGGTCCATCCGTCGGATGCGCGGTACGCCGGCATCGTCGGCAAACGCGTGCTGCTGCCGCTGGCCGACCGCTACATTCCGATCATCGCGGACGAGTATCCCGACCCGGCGTTCGGCTCGGGCGCGGTGAAGATCACCGGGGCGCACGACTTCAACGATTACGCGGTCGCGAAGCGGCATGACCTGCCGATGTACGTGCTGATGGACACGAAAGCGCGGATGCTGGACGCGGACCCGGTGCCCGAGGTGTATCGTGGCTTGGACCGGGAGGCGGCGCGAACGGCGGTCGTCGCGGACATCGACGCGCTGGGCCTGCTGCTGGCGGTCGAGGCGAAGAAGATCACGCAGCCGTTCGGGGACCGGTCGAAGGTGGTGATCGAGCCATACCTAACCGATCAGTGGTTCGTGGACGCCGCCCGGCTCGCCGAGCCGGCGCTGGCGGCGGTGCGTGAGGGGCGCACGCGGATCGTGCCGGAGCAGTACGAGAAGGTGTATTACCACTGGCTGGAGAACATCGAGCCGTGGTGCATCTCGCGCCAGCTGTGGTGGGGGCATCAGATCCCGGTGTGGTACGGGCCCCGGAGTCAACTGATCGACGGGAAGAATGTCTACTCGTTCGAGCCGTCATCGCTCGAACGGTTCTGCGCGGTGAACGAAAACGAGGCTCGGCAGGCAGCGAGCGCACATTACGGAGTTGAGCCCGAGAGCATTCTTGTATTCGAAGGCATTGAAGTCGCGCGCGAGGCGTTCGATGAGGGCTTTGGCCAGGCCAAGCTACGCAGTGCCATTCAAGCGTCGGCGACCGGCAACTACTTGTTGCAGTCAGCAATCCCCATGTTCCGCGACCCCGACGTGCTCGACACTT
>JANOEW010000677.1:0-2743 GCA_031413475.1 Amaricoccus sp. | reverse complement strand
GCCTCCGGGTCGGCAGCACCGACTCGGCGACGGGGGTGTCGGGTCCGACCGGGCCGACCGGCTCACAGCCCGCAAGCCCGACCAGCAGCACAAGACCTGGGCGCACTCCGCCTCCGCCAGCGAGGATACCACAGCGGTCCTCAGGCGCGCAGCGCGCCGCCCACCAGATTCTGTTGGACCACCGCGAGCAACACGTCGAGCTTCACCGGCTTCTCGACCAACGCGGTGAAGCGATGCTCCTCGACCCGCCGATCGAGGCTCGCGTCGCGGTAGCCCGTGCACGCGATCACCGGCACGTGGCGCGTCTCTGGGTTCTGTTGCAGCATCCGGAGGGCCTCGAAGCCGTCCATGTCGGGCATCATGATGTCCATCAGGATCAAATCGGGTTTGAAACGAGCGACCGTGAAGCCCGCCTGGAAGCCTGACTCCGCGATTTCGACCTCGAAGCCGCCGCGCGTGGTGAGGTAGTCGCGGACCATCTCGGCGAAATCCGGCTCGTCGTCCACCACCAACACGCGCCGAACCGGGAGGTGGTTCGACGGAAACAGCGCCGTATCGAGCGGGTACTGGTTGTCGACCGCGAAGGTGACGAGGTCTGCCCAGGCGATCCGGCGATGGCGACCCAACGTGCGGTGGGCGGCGAGCCGACCCCCTTCGATCCACTTGACCACGGTCGGACCCGACACACCGAGGGCGGAGGCCACCTGGTGAGTCGTCAGGTACGTCGGGGTCGGGACCGTGTTCTTCTTTCGCGCCATGATCGCCATAGGCGGCCTATCGCGTTGCCTTGCCCTGGGCCAACGGACCCTCACGGCGTGGTCGCATCAGGTCATCGACGAGGTCGGCGGCCCGCTCCGCCTGTCGGCGCATCGACGTCACCGCGGGGACAGCGCGCTCGGGCAGCGGCCCTCGGAGGCCCTCGGCCAGCATCTCGCATTGCCCGAGGATGACCGCCAGCGCGCCGCGGAGATCGTGCAGGGTCTTTCGGAAGGCCGCCGCGTCCCCGTCGACGATCGTGGCGACCAAAGCCGCTACGGCCTCGGCGGCCCCGGGCGGTCCCCCAACGGCCCACACCTCGACCTCCCCGGCGCGCGCCGCAGCCGCCTCGGCTCCAGGCTCGCCGAGGAGGAACCAAGGGGTGTCCCCGACCTGCACCGCCAAGGCCAGCAACGCCGGGGGCGCCGCGACCCAAAGCGCCAACGCCTCGCCGATGGACTCCCGCGACGGCCGCGCGGCCGCGAGCCGGATCAGATCGTCGACCGAGCCCACAGGCTCAGTCCATGATCCGGAAGCGGAAGAAGGTTTCGCCGATGATGATCTCTTCGCCGCCGAACAGCCGGCGCTCGGTGATCAGCTCGCCGTTCACCAGGGTGCCGTTCGCGGACTTGTTGTCCTCGATGTAGAACGACCCGCCGCGGCGGAACAGCTTGCAGTGGTAGCGCGACACCTTGCTGTCGTTCTTGACCTGGATGTCGTTGTCGCGCCCACGGCCGAGCGTCATCTCGTCGCCGTTGAACGGGTAGATCTGCTCGTCGGCCGTGCCTTCTTGGTACAACAGCACGGCGCGACGGGGCTCATCCTTCGACGACGGCGGGATCTCTTCGCTGGCGGCGTCGACTTCGATCTCGTCGCCATCGCCGAGCGCCTCGAGCTCAGGCGCCGCAGGTGCCGCGGCCCGGACCGGGATCGCCGCGTTCGGCGCCGGGGCCGGGGTCTCGAACACTGCGGACATGTCCTCGGCGATGCGCCGCTGATCGACCCGCGGCGCGGGGCGATCCTCTTCGAAGCCGCCGATCTCGACATCTTCGTCGACGGAGACGTCATCCTCGGCCGAAGAGCCGGTCGGCGTCGCCATCACGGGCGCCGGCGCAGACTTCGGCGGCCCGACGACGCGGGCAGGCTCTGGCGCCGGCACGGGCACGGGCACCGGGACCGGCTTCGTGAGCATGCCGGAGGCCGTACCGAGCTCGGTCCAGCGCGCCATGACGGCCCGATACCTGTCGAGCTCGGCGTCGATGCCGGTCACCTTGCCGTCGATCGAGCCGACGGACTCCTGGTGGGGCCCCGCGGCGTCCAAGAAGTCCTCGTCGGACATCTCGCCGATCGCGAGCCGAAGCTCGAGCTCTTCGAGGGCGAACTGCGCGAGCTGGCGGCCGTCGAGCACCTGCTGGCGCTCGTCCGACAACCCGCTGATCACGTCCTCGATGTCGCCGACCAACGGGATGATCTGCTCGACCACCGACAACGAACGAGCTTCGTTGTCCTTGATGACCTTCTCGACCACGGCGGAGGCAAATTTGCCCACCTGACCCTTGGCCTTGTTGATGAAGCCTTGGAACCGTTCGAACTCGTCGACGCGGGCCTGAAACTCGGTGAGCAATGCTGCCTTGTCCATGGAAACGCGGCTCCTCGGACCTGGATGGGGGCTTGGCGATGCTACACCGAAGCCCCTTGGAAGAGAGCCCCCGGTTTACCGGAGCGCCGTGACGCGGTCAAGGTGCGGAGCAGCCCGCCAGCCCACAGCGGGCGTCCCTCCCGCGCAGGCAGCAGACTCAAAGCCGATCGTCGTCGGCGTCGCCCAGGTTCTGGAACCGCGCGTTTTCACCGCGGAACACGAGCTTGAAATCGCCCGTGGCGCCGTTGCGGTGCTTAGCCACGATGATCTCGGCCAAACCCTTGTCTACGCTCTGCTTGTTGTAGTATTCGTCGCGGTAGATGAACATGATGACATCAGCATCTTGCT
>JANOEW010000676.1:0-3112 GCA_031413475.1 Amaricoccus sp. | reverse complement strand
GCGTAGACGCCTTCGGGCAGCGCGACGCCCTCAGCGTCGGCCGCCGCGCGCAGGGCGGCGCGCAGGCCGGGGTCGTAGGCCCGGGACATGTTGACGAAGCGGGCGTCCGAGGTCTCGCCGATCAGCGGGTTGCGGCCGGAGAAGTTGATGTGGTCGGCGAGCAGCATCAAGTCTCCCGGTGGGATGTCCGGGCGGAACGAGCCCGCGGCGTTGGTCAGGATCAACTGGCCCGCGCCGAGCCCGCGCAGCAGTTCGAGCGGGCCGCGCATCACGCCGGCGTCGCCGTGCTCGTAGTAATGCGCCCGGCCACCGAACACCGCGACGCGCACGCCTTCCAGCAGGCCGATGGCGAGCTTGGGATTGTGCCCGGACACGCCGGGCTGCGGAAAGCCCGGCAGGTCGGAGTACGGGATGGCGACGCCGTCGACGCGCTCGGCGATGTGCCCGAGGCCCGAGCCGAGCACGAGGCCCAGGGCGACGGGTTCGGTCCCGGCGCGGTCGCGGACCGTGCGAAGGGCGTCCATCAGCGCTCCTTGACGTAGGGACGACCGCCGGCCTTTGGCGGGATCGCCTTGCCGACGAAGCCCGCGAGGATCACCACGGTCAGGATGTAGGGCAGCGCCTGCATGAACTGCACCGGCACGGTGAACAGGCCGGGGATGGTGATGCTCTGGTAGCGGATGCCCACCGCCTCGAGAAAACCGAACAAGAGGCAGGCGCCGAGCGCGGGCCAGGGCCGCCACTTGGCGAAGATCAGCGCCGCGAGCGCGATGAAGCCCTTGCCGGCGGTCATCTCGCGGATAAAGCCGGCGGATTGCGCGGTGGAGAGATAGGCGCCGGCGATGCCGCAGAGCACGCCCGCGATGATCACCGCCGCATAGCGCAGCCGCACCACCGAGACGCCGGCGGTGTCGACGGCGGCGGGGTTCTCGCCGACGGCGCGCAGCCGCAGGCCGAAGCGGGTGCGGAACAGCACCCACCAGGTCAGCGGCACGGCGGCGAGACCGGCGTAGACCAGGACGTTGTTGCCCGAGATCAGGTTGGCGTAGATCGGGCCGAGGATCGGGACCGTCGCGAGCGTCTCGGCGAAGGGCAGGGTGATCGCGAGGAACCGCTGGTCGGGCGCCAGCTGCGGCGTCTGGCCGCCCATGCCGAACAGGCTCTGGCCGACGAGCACGGTCAACCCGGAGGCCAGGAAGTTGATCGCGACGCCCGAGATCAGCTGGTTGCCTTTCAATGTGATCGAGGCGAGGCCGTGGATCAGAGCCAGCGCGACCGAGGCGAGGATGCCCGCGAGCAGCCCGAGCCAGACCGAGCCGGTTACGGCGGCGGTGGCTGCGGCGACGAAGGCGCTCCCGAGCATCTTGCCCTCGAGGCCGATGTCGAAGATGCCGGCGCGCTCGGAGAACAGGCCGGCGAGGCAGGCGAGCAGCAGCGGCGTGGCGAGCCGCAGGCTGGAGCCCGCCACCTGCAGGATGGTGTCGAGATCCATCAGGCCCGGCCCCGGCGCAGGAAGGCGCGCTCGACGGGCGCGCGCACCAGGTTCTCCAGCGCGCCGGTGAACAGGATGACGAGGGCCTGGATGACCACGATCATCTCGCGGCTGATCGCGGGCATCTCGAACGCGAGCTCGGCCCCTCCCTGGTAGAGGATGCCGAACAGGATGGCGGCGAGGATCACGCCGACCGGATGCGAGCGGCCCATCAGCGCCACGGCGATGCCGACGAAACCGGCCCCGCCGACGTAGTCGAGCACGAGGCGGTGCTGGAACCCCATCACCACGTTGAGCGCCATCATGCCGGCCATCGCGCCGGACATGACCATCACCAGGATGGTGATCCGCACCGGGTCGATGCCGGCGTAGACCGCGGCGGGTTCGGAATGGCCGAAGGCGCGGATCTCGTAGCCGAGGCGGCTGCGCCAGATCAGCACCCAAGTCAGGAACGCGGCGACCAGCGCCAGGATCGAGGTGAGGTTCATCGGCGTCTTCGAGATCGTGACGCCGACCGTGGCCAGCATCTCGTGCATGAACGGCAGGTGCGAGCCTTCGGGGAAGTTCGCGGTCTCCGGCGCCATCGAGCCCGGGACCTTGAGCACGTTGACGAGCAGGTAGACCCCAGCGCCGAGGCGATGAAGTTGAACATGATGGTGGTGATCACGATGTGGCTGCCGCGTTTCGCCTGCAGGTAGCCGGGCAGGAACGCCCAGGCCCCACCGAACAGCCCGGCGCCGAGGATCGCGACCGGCAGCGCCAGCGCCCAGTGCGGCCAGGGGACCGCGAGACAGACCAGCGTCACGCCGAGCCCGCCGAGCGCCGCCTGACCCTCGCCGCCGATGTTGAACAGGCTGGCGTGGAATGCGATGGCGACGGCGAGGCCGGTGAAAACGAAGGTGGTGGCGTAGTAGAGCGTGAAGCCGATGCCGTAGGACGAGCCGAGCGAGCCCTGGATCAGGATGCTCACGGCGCGGATCGGGTCCTCGCCGATGAAGATCACCACGAGGCCGGCGACGAGGAAGGCGAGGATCAGGTTGAGGCCCGGGATCAGGATCAGGTCGGCCCAGCGGGGAAGGGCGGGCTTCATCGAGGTGCCCCGTCGAAGCCGCGTCGCTTGATCGCGCGCCCTTTCTGTCGCGCCGGATCATCAGCCCGAGGAAGGCCAATGGACGAGAACAAGCCCGCTGCGCAGGACGAGTTTGACGACGTCATCCCCGACATGTCCACGCCCGAGTGGAAAGCGAAGTTCGACGCAGCGCCAGCGCGCCGGGGCCGGCCGCGGGCGCCCGAGCCCAAGGTGTCGACCACGATCCGGCTAGACGCCGACGTGCTGGAGAAAGTCCGCGCCACCGGGCCCGGCTGGCAGAGCCGCATCGACGCGGTGATGAAGGCGGCGAAGCCGTAGCGCGAGCCCGTCACGCCGCGCGCCTTCCAGGGTCGATCCCGGCCATGAGCAGGCCGAGTTCGCGCTCGTCGGTCTCGGCGGCGAGGCGCTCGCCGGAGATCGCGCCGTCGAACATCACGATGATGCGGTCCGACAGCGCCTGGATCTCGTCGAGCTCGACCGAGACCAGGATGATCGCCTTGCCGCGGTCGCGCAGCGCGACGATCTGCTGG
>JANOEW010000675.1:0-2924 GCA_031413475.1 Amaricoccus sp. | reverse complement strand
TGGTGCTTGCGGGCGTACCCGGCGATCCGGCCCTCGGCGAGGATCGCGTAGACGTTGTAGACGACCCCCGCGTCTTCGATCGGCGCGCCGATCCCGAGCGCGGGGCCGCCGGCGCAATCCGCCGCCAGGCCTTCGAGTTCGGCCAGAGCGTCAGCGCGGAAGGCGGGCTTCAGCACCAGGTCCTGCGGCTGGTAGCCGATCAGGAACATCTCCGGCAGCGCGACGAAATCCGCCCCGGCCGCGGTCCCGGCGCGATGCGCGGCCAACGCCTTGGCGCGGTTCCCCGCGAGGTCGCCGACCACGGGGTTCAGTTGCGCCAGGGTCAGCCGAAACCTGCCGGGCATGCCCGCCTCCGCGCTCGCCTCATTCCGTCGGCTTAGAGCCGGTGGCCCGGCCTGACAAGGGCTGCGCCCGCGCGCCACCCGCGCGCCTCGGTGCGCAGCGAAACCCGTTGTGGCCGCCGGAACGCGCACTTATGGTCACGCGACGCAGGCGAGGGAGAGCGGTTTGAGGACCGGCGCAGGGATCGCGACGATGCTGGCCGCGGCCCTGCTCGCGCTTGGCCCGGCCTCCGCCCAAGGCCGCGTCCTCACCAAGCACTACGGCACCGGCGCGGTCTATGAGGGCACGTTCCAAGACGGCCGCCAGCACGGCCACGGCCGCTATCGCCAGCCCGACGGCTACGAATACGAGGGCGACTGGGTCGCAGGCCGGATCGAGGGCCGGGGCCGCGCCAGATTCGCGGGCGGCGCGGTCTACGAGGGCGGCTTCGTCGACGGCAAGCCGGACGGTCGCGGCCGCATCGCCTACCCCGACGGCGGCAGCTACGACGGCGACTGGCGCGCCGGCCGCATCCACGGCGACGGTGTCGCGGTCTTCGCCGACGGCGGCCGCTTCGAGGGCGGCTTCGTCGCAGGCCGCCAGCACGGCGCCGGCGTCTACGTCGCGCCCGACGGCGCACGCCACGAGGGGGTCTGGCGCACGGGCGCGCTCGAGGGCGCGGGCCGGATCCGCTATGCCGACGGCGCGGTCTACGAGGGCGCGCTCGCCGCGGGGGCGCCCGAAGGCGCCGGACGCATGACCTATCCCGACGGCGCGAGCTACGATGGCGACTGGCGCGCGGGCCTGCGCGACGGGCGCGGCGCGCTGGTGACCGCGGCGGGCGACCACTACGCGGGCGACTTCGCCGCCGGCCGCCGCGAGGGATACGGCCGCGCGACCTATCCGACCGGCGACGTCTACGCGGGCGGCTTTCGCGCCGACCGGTTCCACGGGCCGGGCATCCTGCGCAGCGCAGACGGGTCCGAGCAGGAGGGCGCCTGGGCCGAGGGTCGGCTGCTCAGCCCCGGCCGCCAGCGCTCGGCCGACGGCGCGGTCTACGCGGGCGGGCTGCGCGACGGCCTGCCCCACGGCCGCGGCGTGATGGTCGGGGCCGACGGCGCGCGCTACGACGGCGACTGGGTGGCGGGGCGCCGCGAGGGCGCCGGCGTCGCGCTCGAAGCCGACGGGTCGCAGTATGTCGGCGGCTTTCGCGCCGACCAGCGCGCGGGCGCGGGCCGGATGGAGCTGGCCGATGGCCACGTGCTCGAAGGCGTGTGGGTCGACGGGCGGCTCGACGGCCCGGGCGTCGCGCTCTATCCCAGCGGCGATCGCTACGAAGGCGCGTTCGTCGCCGGGCTGCCCGAGGGGCGCGGACGCATCCGCTTCGCCGACGGCGCCGAGTTCGAGGGCCTCTGGGCGGCCGGCCAGCCGGTCCCGCCGGCGCCGGCCCACTCCGCCCGGCCGGCGCCGGGGCTGAACTGACCGCCGTGGAGGGTCTGGCGCGCGTGTCTCGGGCAGGCCGGCGCACTGCTGGCGTGACGCGCGTTGCCGGCCGCCGGTCGGCGAGCGCGCGCTGATGGACTTCGCCCTCCCTCCCGCGACGGAGGCGCTGCGCGCCCGCGTCGCCGGCTTCGTCGCCGCCGAGATCCTGCCGCTCGAGGCCGACCCGACCGCCTGGGACGCCCACGAGAACATCGCCCTCGACCGGCTGGAGACCCTCCGCGCGCGGGTGAAATCCGCCGGCCTCTGGCTGCCGCAGCTGGCGCGCGAACACGGCGGGCTCGGCGTCGATCACGTGACCCAGGCCGTGCTCTACGAGGAGATGAACCGCGCGCTGTTCGGCCCGGTCGCGTTCAACTGCGCCGCCCCGGACGACGGCACGATGATGATGCTGGCGAAGATCGCCACCCCGGCCCAGCAGGCCCGCTGGCTCGCTCCGATCGCATCGGGCGCGGTCCGCTCCGCCTTCGCCATGACCGAACCCGCCCCCGGCGCCGGCTCCGACCCCGCGATGATGCGCACCGCCGCCACCCGCCACGGCGACGTCTGGCGGATCGTGGGGCGCAAGTGGTTCATCACCGGCGCCGGCGTTGCACGGCACTTCGTGCTGATCGCCCGCACCTCCGACGACCCGCGGCGCGGTCTGACTGCGTTCCTGTTCGACCGCGACCAACCCGGCTGGAGCATCGAGCGCCGCATCCCGATCATGGGCCCCGAGGAGCACGGCGGCCACTGCGAGCTCACCTTCGACGGCCTCGAGATCCCCGACGAAAACCGCCTGCTCGGTATCGGCGACGGCCTCAAGGTCACCCAGATCCGCCTCGGGCCCGCCCGGCTGACCCATTGCATGCGCTGGCTCGGCCTCGCCCGCCGCAGCCTCGAGATCGCCCGGGCCCATGTTGAGACACGGACCGGCTTCGGCCAGCGCCTCGCGGATCGCGAGAGCGTGCAGGACAAGCTCGGCGCCGCTGCGCTCGCGGTCCAGCAGGGCCGGCTCCTGACCCTGCACGCCGCCTGGAAGCTCGACCGCGGCGATCGGGCGCGGGCGGAAATCTCGATGGCGAAGGTGGTGGTCTCCGAGGCGCTGCACCAGGCCGTAGACG
>JANOEW010000674.1:0-3905 GCA_031413475.1 Amaricoccus sp. | reverse complement strand
CGGCCCGCGCCAGCGCCGCGCCGATCAGGTCGGCGCCGGTGGTCATGTCGGCGGTCCGCTCGTCCGCGCCGGACGTGCGGGCGCATCGGCCGCTGCGGGACGAGTCGACATCAGCGCCTCCAGGCGGCCGACTGCAGATCGGGTTCGGCGTCGGCAGACGCCTGGGGGACTGGCGCGGCCCTGCGCCATGGCTCGGCCTTGATCCAACCGACGAAATACGCCGTAGCGACCACGAGCGCCATGCCGGTGAGATTCACCGGGGCCGTGGTCAGCAGGCCGCCGCCGAACACGTCGATCGCGAGGCCGAGCAGTTGCGCGATCACCAGTCCGGTGACGAAGACCGCGAGCGACTGCTGGCCGACCCGGCGCACGGTCCCGACCACCAGGGGCCAGATCCGACCGCTCGTGCCGAGACGGCGGCCGCCAGGACCGACGGCGACCCAGGCGAGATAGGCCAGCGCCAGGAAGTGCACGTAGCGAAGGACGCCGAAATCGGACTTCTGGGTGAGCGGCCGCAGGACGCCGGCCGCTCCGTCCAGGGCCGGACTGAGATCGAGCAGGCGATACCACGCCAGGGGCAGGCTCGCGGCCAGGATCACGGCGGCCAGCACCACGAGGTCGCGGCGCACCGGCGGGGCCGGCAACCAGCCGGACATCAGCGCGAAGCCGGTGAAGAACAGAAGTTGCCAGCCGAAGGGATTGAAGAACCAGCCCCGCTCGGGGTACCAGGGCGCCGCGGGCAGGTCGAGCTGGCCGAAGCTCGCGGCGATCCAGAGGGTCGCGCTGGCGAGCGCGACCAATCCGGGGTGCACCCGCGCCAGCGCCATGACCACGGGCAGCATCGCGAGGATCACCAGATACATCGGCAGGATGTCGAAGTAGTTCGGCACGTAGCGCAGCGTCAGCAGCGCCGGCAGCGCCGTCGCCGCGTCGTCGAAGAACCGCGTGAGGTTAAGTTGCTGGACGTAGTGTTTCTCCGCCGGAGACCAGGCGTCGAACCCGACGGTCAGCGCGGCGACGACGAGGAACGTGCCGATATGCGCCCAGTAGACCTGCCAGACGCGATAGAGCGTGCGCAGTGTTCCGGTCCACCAGCCGTGCGAGGCGAAAGTCCCGCCGAAGGCGATCGCCGAGGCCATTCCCGAGCAGAAGACGAATATCTCGGTTGCGTCGGAAAAGCCGAAGCGGGCCGGGATCCAGAGCGTCCAGCCGTTGCCGGGGGTGTGGGCGATGACGATGATGAACATCGCGATGCCGCGGAAGAAATCCAGGCGCGGATCACGGACGGACCGCGGCCGGCCGGTCATGCAAGGCGGTTCCGGGCAAGCGGTTCGGCATCGCGCGTGAGTTCGGCGAGGAGGCGGCCTCGGCTTGCGCCGAAGCCGTCGCGGGCGCCGCGGCGGGCGTCGCGATCGGCGAGCAGCGCCTGCGCCTCGGCCAGCGCGCCGGCGCGGATCGCCGCCTCGATGGTGATGCGCTCGAAGACGTCGCGCTGGGCGTGGCTGCCGCCGATCGTCGGCAGCGCTCCGCGGGCGGTGCGCAGCTGCGCCAGCGCAGCGGCGTTCCGACCCGCGGCAAAGGCCTGAAGGCCCTTGGCGAGGGCGAGGCCGGGGCAGCGCATCACCGCATCGGACTCGGAGCCGCCTCGCAGCGCGTCGATGTTCATCCGCCGCACCAGCGCCCCTGCGGCTTCGGGCCGGTCGCCGCCGCACAGCGCGAGCATGTAGTGCAGATCGGCGAAGGCGAGGCAGCCATCGTCGACCCGGCCGGCACAAAGGGCCGCGAGTTCATCCCAGCGGTCGCCGACCGTGACGCCCTCGAGTTCGAGTCGCATCAGCAGCGAGGTGGCGTTGGCGATGTCGCGGTAGTCGTCGGTCCGGTCGCGGCGCACTTCGTCGTCGTAGAGCGCGAGCGCGGCGGCGGTCTCGCCGCGGTCGAGGTGCAGGAGCGCCAGGTGCCACCACACATGGTAGCGAAAGTTGTTGCAGTGCGCCCAGGCTGGGCGGTTGGCGGAGAGGAAGGCGAGGCCGGCGTCAGGGCGCGCGGTCATGTCGAAGACGTGGGCCACGGCGTGCAGACCCCAGGCGTCGTCCGGCGCGAGCGCGAGGCCGGCGCGCCCAGTTCGCTCGGCGGCGGCGTAGTCGCCGGATTCCTCCAGGGTGAACGCGTGACAGCCCAGCAGGTAGCCAAGCGCCGGATGTTCGAGACCGACGCGGGGCAGGGTCGCCTCGGCAGCGGCGCGCATCCCGGCCAGGTCGCCGAGCATGAAGCGGGCCGCCTGGCCGATCTTGAAGGCGAGCGCATCCTCGGGCCAGGCGGCGACCACGTCGTCCATGGCCAGGGCGGCGGCGCTGCGGCGGCCGTCCAGCCAACGCTCGAGCGCGACAAGGTAGAGCCGCTCGCGGGCGGAGGCGCCACGCTCGACGACGGAGGCTCGCGCGAGCGCGGCCGCCGCGGCGGCGGGTTCCACCAACTCTCGGCGGCCGAGGCAAAGGCAGAAGATGCCGCGGCAGGCGAGCGCCAGCACGATCTCGGGATCGAGGCGCAGCGCTTCGGCGAGATCGCCGGGGGTCGTCGCGGCATGGGCGAGAAAGCCGTGCGTCATCCGGTCGAAGGCCGCGACCGCGGCCGGTTCGGCGGCGGTGACGTCGAGACCGAAGGCGTCTTGGTGCATCATGACGGCGAGCCCCTCCGTGCAGCGTGCCGACGCTCGTGCCGCGCAGGCGCCCGGTGGCACAGGGTGCGCGGCGGAGATGTCTCACCCTCGCCACGGTGAACGGCGAAACACGCCGGGCTGGGATCGACCTCGGGCAGGGACATCGTGGCGACCTCTACGTTTGTACGGTCGAGCGAGGCGACGCCGGTTCGCGCCGACGGTCCTCGATCCTTGTTTGTCCGTTCGCGCGAACGGGCTGACGCGTTACCGGCTCTCAGCGTGGTTATGGCCCCGGTCGCAGCCGGCGCAATGACGTTCGCGTGATCGCGCTGCGAGAGACTCTGCGTCGATGCTGTCTCGAGCCACGGCTGGCGTCGCTTGGCCGCAGTCGCCGGGGCTGCTCGGCGGCAGGAGCGCCGCCGCTGCGAAGGTCGGAGGCTCGAGCTGATCGTGTCGGTCCGTTGCACTGGCGCCGCTGCTCCGCTTTTTCGCCAAGCATCGACGCGCAAAGTTAGTGAAACCTTCGCAAGTCTGTGACAGTTTCATGACGACAGGCTCGGAGCGGCCGAGCGTGGTGAGCCATTGCGGAGCAACGCCATGCGGACCTTGCCCCTGAACCTCCACCGGTCGGTTCTTGTCGCGACAGCCCTCGGCGTGCTGCTCCCGTTAGGGGTGTGGGCGGGCGAGGCGGGTGATGCGCCCGCGGCGGCGAGCCAGCGCACGGACCCCTGCGGTTTCTATCGCGGGCAGGCCTTCGGGCGCGGCCTCGCGCATTTCAGCACCGAAATGTTGTGGGCCTGCGAGGCAATCACGATGCGGCGCACCGGCGCGGTGGACCTGAGCGAGCGCCTCGCGGCGGTGGAGCGGGCGCTGGAACGGTATCGGGCGGCGGTGATCGCCGAAGGATCCGCCGCGTTCGCCCGCGGTCGGGCGCGGGGCCCGATGTCGCAGCGACTGGGCGCCGACGAAACCGTCAAGGCGGCGCTCGCCGAGCGCACCGGCGCGCTCGCGGCGCTGGAAGCGGTGCGCTCGGGATTCTGACGTGATCGGGCCCGCCATGCGTCTCCCGCAAGTCTGACCTGCAGACAGACCCAGTAGTGCTCGGGATGAGCTATGGTCGAATTTGGGTGACGCGGCGTGATCAAGCGGCGCGGCTTTGGTTGGCATCGCTTTGGTCGACGCCGTCGGTGAATTTGACGCCTTCGATGACGCGGGGCAACTGGTTTGCGCCGTTGAGCTGCCGCCATTT
>JANOEW010000673.1:0-4883 GCA_031413475.1 Amaricoccus sp. | reverse complement strand
CAGCGTCTTCGATGACTACGACGCCATCGTCGATGCCTGCTGCCGCGCGTGGAACCGCTTCGCCGATCGACCCGACATCGTCTCCTCCATCACCTCAAGGCAATGGGCACAGGTCAATGCTTGAGGCCGTTGGTATCAGTCCGGGCGCCCGCGCCAGGGCGGCCGCCGCCGGATTGGCGTCGGGCGCGCGGCCGGCTACTGGGCTGGACGCTGGGGCATGGCGCCGATAGGAACGAGGCGGCGGCCGTATGCAACAGGTGGGGACGACGTGACGCGGGCATTCCTCTTTCCCGGTCAGGGCGCGCAGGCGATCGGCATGGGGCGCGACATCGCCGACACCTATCCGGTCGCGCGCGCGGTCTTCGAGGAAGTGGACGCGGCGCTCCACGCGCCGCTCTCGAAGCTGATCTGGGAGGGCGACATCGCGGCGCTGACCCTGACCGAGAACGCCCAGCCGGCGTTGATGGCGACGTCGATCGCGGCGCTGCGCGCGCTGGAGAGCGAGGGCCAGGGGATGGACACGGCGGCCTTCGTGGCGGGGCACTCTCTGGGCGAATACTCGGCGCTCTGTGCGGCGGGGGCGCTTGGGCTGGCCGACACGGCGCGGCTGCTGCGGCTTCGGGGACAGGTGATGCAGGCCGCGGTTCCGGTGGGCGCGGGCGCAATGGCGGCGTTGCTCGGGCTCGACGTCGCGGCCGCCGAGGCGGTGGCGGCGGAGGCGGCGCAGGGCGAGGTCTGCGAGGCCGCGAACGACAACGACCCGGCGCAGGTGGTGGTGAGCGGCGATCGGGCGGCGGTCGAGCGGGCGGTGGAGATCGCCAAGGCGCACGGCGCGAAGCGGGCGATCTTGCTGCCGGTGAGCGCGCCGTTCCATTGCGTGCTGATGCGGCCGGCCGCCGAGGCGATGGCCGAGGCGCTGGTCGAGGTGGCGATCGCAGCGCCGATCGTCCCGGTGGTGGCGAACGTGCGCGCCGCGGGCGTGAGCGATCCCGAGGAAATCCGGCGGCTGCTGGTCGAACAGGTCACGGGCCGGGTGCGGTGGCGCGAGAGCGTACTCTGGATGGCCGGACGGGGCGTGACCGAGACGGTCGAGCTCGGCTCGGGCAAGGCGCTGAGCGGCATGGTGCGGCGGATCGTCAAAACGATCGACGCGCGGGCCGTGGCCACCGCCGCCGAGGTTCGGGCGCTGGCCGCGGGAGGAGCCTGAGCGATGTTCGACCTGACGGGGAAGGCTGCCCTGGTGACCGGGGCTTCGGGCGGGATCGGCGGCGCGATCGCGCGGGCGCTGCACACGCAAGGCGCGGCGGTGGCGCTGTCGGGAACGCGGGTGGCGCCCCTGGAGACGCTGGCGGGCGAGATGGGCGAGCGCGTCCATGTGCTGCCCTGCGACCTGAGCGACGCGGCGGCGGTCGAGGCGCTGCCGAAGGCGGCAGTGGCGGCGATGGGCTCGGTCGACATCCTGATCAATAACGCCGGGATCACCCGCGACCAGCTGCTGTTGCGTATGTCGGACGCGGATTGGGCGGCGGTGATCGAGGTGAACCTGACCAGCGTGATGCGGCTGTCGCGCGGCGTGCTTCGGGGAATGATGAAATCGCGCTGGGGGCGGATCGTCAACATCAGTTCGGTGGTGGGGGTGACCGGCAATCCGGGCCAGGCGAACTATGCCGCCGCCAAGGCCGGGGTGATCGGCATGTCCAAGAGCCTCGCGGCCGAGGTGGCGAGCCGGGGGATCACGGTGAACTGCGTGGCGCCGGGCTTCGTCGCGACGGCGATGACGGACGGCTTGACCGCGGAGCAGAAGGCGCGGCTGCTGGGAGGCATCCCGTACGGGCGGATGGGGCCGGACGAGGAGATCGCCGCGGCGGCGGTCTATCTCGACTCGGACGAGGCGGTGTATGTGACCGGCCAGACGCTGCACGTGAACGGCGGCATGGCGATGATCTGAAAAGGTCCTGCGAGCTGGCGACAAAGTGCATGATCTGGCAAGTAAATCGTGGATTGCGTGCACCCGGACCGCGTCCGCCGGGCCGCCCTGGTGCGGGCTTGCATTAGCGTTTGCCATGCGCTTTCGTTGTGCTATAGGCGCGGCGGTTGTGCGGGCCCATGGTGCCGGCGCAAACGACGGGGCTTCGGGGACTGCCGGACAGGTCCGCGGACCGGCCGCCCGGATCAACCAAGACGGGCGCCCGAACCGGCCCGGCGACAACGAGGAAGAAGAAATGAGCGATATCGCTGAACGCGTCAAAAAGATCGTGGTGGAGCACCTGAGCGTGGACGAAGCGAAGGTGACCGACAGCGCGTCCTTCATCGACGACCTCGGCGCCGACAGCCTCGACACCGTGGAGCTGGTAATGGCCTTCGAGGAGGAGTTCGGTATCGAGATCCCCGACGATGCGGCCGAGACGATCCAGACCTATGGCGACGCGGTGAAGTTCATCGAGGCGAATTCCTGACCGGACGCGCGCTGAGCCGATAGCGGCGGCGCCCCGAAGCGGGCGTCGCGTCCGCGATCGATCCTCGCCACCCACGACCCGTCGACCACCCGACCGCGTGCGCGGCGGCGTCGTGGACCGGACCTTGAGTTCCCGACGCATATCCCGCGAGCGCTGTCGCCTGTAAGGTCGCCAGAGTGGCGATTCGACACAGGGGATAGTCATGCTCGCTGCCTTCTCAAAGCCGTTCGTGCGTCTGGTCGAGCGTTACATGCCCGACCCCTACATTTTCGTTCTCCTCCTTACGGTCGTCGTCATGGGCGCGGCCATGGTCTTCGAGGGGGTTGGACCGGTCGCGGTCGTGGGGATGTGGGGAGACGGCTTCTGGGGCCTGCTCGCCTTCTCGATGCAGATGCTGCTGGTGCTCGTCACCGGCTTCATGCTCGCCAGCACGCCGGTCGTGCACAGCTTGCTCGTGGCGATCGCAGGTCTGCCGCGCTCGCCCGGGGCGGCGATCGTGGTCGTGACCCTGGTCTCGGTCGCGGCGCATCTCGTCAACTGGGGCTTCGGACTGATCGTGAGCGCGCTGCTCGCCAAGGAGATCGCCCGGTTGGTCCATGTCGACTACCGTCTGCTGATTGCCAGCGCCTATTCCGGCTTCGTAGTCTGGCACGGTGGTTTGTCGGGGTCGATTCCGCTGTCGATCGCCACGCCGGGGCATCCGTTCGAGCCCCTGATGGGCGTGGTGGGGACCGGTCAGACCACGTTCTCGGCGTTCAACCTCATCATCGTCGCGACGCTCGCGATCACGCTGCCGATCGTCAACCGGATGATGTTGCCGCCGGAGGGTGAGGGGGTCTACGTCGATCGCGCGCTGCTGACCGAGGCGCCCGAGGTCGACGAGCGCTCGGACCGGCCTGCGGACTGGCTGGAGACGAGCCGGGGCGTGTCGTGGATCGTCGGCGTGGCGGGGCTCGTCTGGCTGGCGCGGCATTTCTGGACCGGCGGCGGGCTGACGCTCGACGTGGTCAATTTCACCTTCCTGACGCTGGCGATCCTGCTGCACGGCACGCCCCGGCGGCTGCTCGCCTCGCTGAGGGAGGCGATCAAGGGCGGCGCTGGGATCGTGGTCCAGTTCCCGTTCTACGCCGGCATCATGGGCATCATGGTGGCGTCGGGGCTGGCGGACTCGATCTCGGATCGGCTCGTCTCGGCGGCGACGGCGGAGACGCTGCCGCTGCTCGCGTTTCTGTCCGCAGGACTGGTCAACTTCTTCGTGCCCTCGGGCGGGGGCCAGTGGGCGGTGCAGGCGCCGGCGATCCTGCCGGCGGCGGTGGCGCTTGGGACCGATCTGCCGCGAGTGGCGATGGCGGTCGCCTGGGGCGACGCCTGGACGAGCCTCATCCAGCCGTTCTGGATCCTGCCGGTCCTCGCGATCGCGGGGCTCAAGGCCAAGGACGTGATGGGTTTCTGCGTCGTGAACCTGCTGATAACCGGCGTCGTCATCGCGCTCGCGCTGACCTTTCTGTAGCTGACCTCACACTGGCCGGGGGCGGGCGCCCGATCGAGCGACCGCCCCACCGCAGAGAGGGTCAGGCGAACACGAAGTCGGCGGCGCTGAAGGTCGACGCCTGGAACTCGGCGAAGGTGTCGATGTTGGTGAAGCGCGCGATCGAGTGGGCGAGGTTCGGTATGGTCGAGGCCGGCGCGTCCACATAGAGCAGGCTGGCGACGCTGGCGGTGGTGTTGAAGTAGAGGACGAAGTCGCCCACGTCCTCGTTCTGCGCGGCGTTCACGGCGTCCTGGCCGCTGGCGAAACCGGTCTCGGTCAGCATCATCACGGACTCGCCGTTGGAGGCGGCGGCCCCGCCGCGGAAGAAGCTCGCGGCCTGGCCGCCTATTCCGAGGGCGCCGCCGTTGACGAAGTTGGCGCCGTTGGCGTCCTTGCCGATCCCGGCGACGTCGAACACCAGCCGGTCGTCGTCCGGGTTGAAATCGGTCAGGTTGGCGAAGGCCCGGCCGGTCCCGAGGGCGAGCGCGACCATCGGATCCTGAAACTTGAAGATGAACGAGTCTTTGCCTGACCCGCCCGTCAGGGTGTCGTTGCCGTCGCTCTGGTGGAGCTTGTCGTTGCCGTCGCCGCCATTGAGGTTGTCGGCGCCGAGATCGGTGCTCTTGACGGTGGAAACGCCGCTGTCCCCGAACAGCGAGTCGTTACCGCACTCGCCGTAAAGGTTGTCGTTCTGTGTCCCGCCGAAGATCTTGTCGTTGCCGTTGCCGCCGAACAGGCTGTCGAAGCCGGCTTCGGAGCTATGGTCGAATTTGGGTGACGCGGCGTGATCAAGCGGCGCGGCTTTGGTTGGCATCGCTTTGGTCGACGCCGTCGGTGAATTTGACGCCTTCGATGACGCGGGGCAACTGGTTTGCGCCGTTGAGCTGCCGCCATTT
>JANOEW010000672.1:0-8884 GCA_031413475.1 Amaricoccus sp. | reverse complement strand
TTCGTCGCCTTCATGGCCGGGCGCTGGGTGGCCGGCATGGCGATCGCGGCCCTGTCGGTGCGCGGCCTTGCCACGGCGCTGGTGTTCCTGCGTGGGGCGCTGATCCGGACAGGGATCGGGGCACTGATCGTAGGCGCGGGCGAGCTCGTCTATCAGTTCACCCGCCTGGTGGAACGGGTCGGCGGTGTGGGCGAAGCCTTCCGGCTGCTGGGCGATCTGGCCAAGGAGATCTGGTCCCGCATGGGGTTGGCGTTGGATGCAGCCTTCGCCAACATGGCGGCGGGCTGGGAAGGCCTGAAAGCAGCCGGTCTCTTGGCTCTCGACGGCACCATCGCGGGTGTCGTCAGTTTCGGGGACCGGACAGCGGCGGTGTTCAAGGGCGCCTATGATGCCGCGGTGGCAATCTGGGGCAGTTTGCCCGGTGCCATCGGTGACTTCGCGTTCCAGGCCGCGAACGGGCTGATCTCCGGCGTCGAGGCGATGCTGAACGGCGTGGTCACTCGCATCAACGGGTTCATCAACGGTCTGAACGCCGCGCTGGACCTGCTGCCCGACTGGGCGGTGGGCGAAGGCGGGGTGCGGATCGGCACGCTCGATCCGGTAGCACTGGCGCGGATCAGCAACCCGTTCGAGGGTGCCGCAACAGCTGCCGGGGCGGCCGCAGCTGATGCCTTCTCAGCAGCGCTTTCTCGGACCTACCTCGAGCCGCCCGACCTCGGGCTTGGCGCGATGGCCGACGACGCCCGCGCCCGAGCTGACGGTTACCGCGAAGCGGCAGGCATGCTGGCCGATGCAGCAGGCCGACCGCTGGCAAGCTGGCAGGCGCTGCGCGATGCTGTGTCGGGCGCCGGGACGGAGGCTGAAACCGCACTGGTCGATGCAGCTATGTCGGCGGATGCGCTCGGGCTCGAACTCGACGACACGGCCGCCGTGGCCGGTGGCGCCGGAGCCGCCGCACGCGATGCCGGGGCAGCCGCGACCGAGGGCGCGGAGCAGGCCGCCACGGGCTGGCGTGCGGTGACCGCCGCGCTGGCGGACCATGCCGCGAAGGCGCGCGACATCGGCGGCGACATCGGCCAGGCGCTGGTCGGGGCCTTCACCTCGGCGGAGAACGCCGTGGGCGACTTCGTCAAGACCGGCAGGCTCGACTTCCGCGACATGGTCACGTCGATGATCGCCGATCTGGCGAAGCTGGCGGCCCGGCGCTTCATCCTCGGGCCCATCGCCAACGCCTTGTCGGGCGCGCTCGGCGGAGCTGGGGGACTGTTCGCCAACGTCCTGCACGCGGGCGGCATCGTCGCATCGACCGGTCCCGGTCGCATGGTCCCGGCGCTCGCCTTCGCGGGCGCACCGCGGATGCATGCGGGCGGTTGGGCTGGGCTCAAGCCTGACGAGGTTCCGGCAATCCTGCAACGGGGCGAGCGGGTGCTCTCGCGGCGAGAGGGGGCAGGCTACGGCCCGAGCAGCGCGCCCGCCGTCAACGTCACCATCATGGCCCGCGACGCCGAGAGCTTCCGCCAGTCCCGCACGCAGGTCGCCGCCGACATCGCTCGCGCGGTCTCGTTCGGCCGGAGGGGCATGTGATGGCGTTCCACGAGGTCCGGTTTCCCGACAGTATCAGTCGCGGCGCGCGGGGCGGGCCGGAGCGGCGTACGCAGATCGTCGAGCTCGCCTCGGGCGACGAGGAGCGCAACGCCAGCTGGGCGAACTCGCGCCGCCGCTACGACGTCGCCTACGGGATTCGCCGCTCCGACGATCTGGCGGCGGTGGTCGCCTTCTTCGAAGCGCGGAACGGTCGGCTCCACGGCTTCCGCTTCAAGGACTGGGGCGACCACAAGTCCTGCTTGCCTTCGGGCACGCCATTTCCGACCGATCAGTCGATTGGCACAGGCGACGGCACGACGACCGCCTTCCAGCTGGTCAAGCGCTACGCCTCCGGCGCGCAATCCTGGACGCGCGCCATCGCCAAGCCGGTGGCGGGCACCGTGCGCATTGCTCTCGGCGGGGTCGAGCAGCCCTCCGGCTGGTCGGTTAACAGCACCACCGGCGTCGTCACCTTCAGCGCCGCGCCGGGCTCCGATGTGGCCATCACCGCGGGCTTCGAGTTCGACGTTCCCGTCCGCTTCGACACCGACGCGCTCGACGTCACGCTCGACCTCGAGCGGCTCGGCTCGATCACCTCCATTCCGCTTCTGGAACTGCGCCGATGAAGTCTCTCGATCCCGACCTGCAAGCCCATCTCGACGAGGGCACGACCACGCTCGCCTGGTGCTGGCGGATCAGCCGCGCCGATGGGCTGACCTTCGGTTTCACCGACCACGACCGGATGCTCACCTTCGGCGGCGCCGACTTCGAGCCCGAGAGCGGGCTGACGGCGTCCGAGGTTCGCTCGGGCTCGGACCTGTCCGTCGACGCGCAGGACGCCGAGGGCGTGCTGACTTCCGACCGCATCGCCGAGACCGACATTCTTGACGGCCGCTGGGACAACGCCGAAGTGGAGGTCTGGCGCGTGAACTGGAAGGACACTTCGCAGCGGTTGCTGATGCGCCGTGGCGCCATCGGTCAAATTCGGCGCGGGCGGCTGGCGTTCATGGCCGAGGTCCGCTCGCTCGCCCATGTGCTGGGCCAGACGGTGGGGCGGACCTTCCAGGCGACCTGCGATGCAGCGCTCGGGGATGCACGCTGCGGGGTCGATCTCGAAGCCCCCGCCTTCAAGGGCGTCGGCTCCGTCATCGACCTCCTGCGCGACCGGGCCTTCACTGCCGCCGGCCTCGACGGGTTCACCTCCGGCTGGTTCACCTTCGGCACGCTGGAATGGACGAGTGGCGCGAACGCGGGGCGGCGCACCGAGGTGCTGGGGCACGACATCATGGATGGCGTCGCGGTGCTGACGCTGCTCGAAGCGCCGGTGCGTGCGATCGCCGAGAGCGACGCCTTCACCATTGGCGCGGGCTGCGACAAGCGCATGGAAACCTGCGGCGCGAAGTTCGCGAACACCGCCAACTTCCGCGGCTTCCCGCACATCCCCGGTCAGGACGCGGTGCTCCGCTACGCCACCAAGGACGGCGGGCACGAGGGGTCGGTGTTGTGAACGCCGATCCAACGCGCGTCATTGCCATCGCGCGGTCCTGGCTCGGCACGCCGTATCACGACCAGGCCAGCCTCCGCGGCGTCGGCTGTGACTGCCTTGGTCTAGCCCGGGGCGTCTGGCGCGAGGTCGTCGGCCCGGAGCGGTTCCCGATCCCGCCCTACAGCCGGGACTGGGGCGAGACCGGACCGCGCGAGGTTCTGGCCGAAGGCGCGCGGCGCATGATGATCGAGATGCCGCCCGCCGAGGCCGGTCCCGGCGCGCTCGTGCTGTTCCGGATGATGCCCCGCGCCATCGCCAAGCATGTCGGGATCCTCACGGGTCCCGGCTCCTTCCTCCACGCCTATGAGCGGCTCGGCGTGATCGAGGAACCACTCACCCCGTTCTGGCGGCGGCGCATCGCCTTCGCTTTCTTCTTCCCGCAACGCTGAGACCCCACATGGCCACCCTCGTTCTCGGTGTCGCTGGCGCCGCCATTGGCGGCAGCATCGGCGGCGCGGTCCTCGGCGTAAGCGCCGCGACCATCGGCGGCTTCATCGGCTCCACTATCGGCTCGGTCGTCGACAGCTGGATCGTCTCCTCGCTCGCGCCGACGCAGCGCATCGAGGGCGCGCGGCTCGACACGCTGCGCATCACCTCGGCGACCGAAGGCGCGGTCATCCCGCGGCTCTATGGGCGGATGCGCATGGGCGGCAACATCATCTGGGCGACTGATTTCCGCGAGGAGACGAAGACCACCACGCAGGGCGGCGGCAAGGGCGGCGGGGGCGGCAAGGTCAAGACCACCGAGTATCTCTACTACGCCAGCTTCGCCGTGGCGCTCTGCGAGGGCCCGATCACCGGCATCGGCCGCATCTGGGCCGACGGCAAACCGATGGACCTCTCCGGCGTGACCTGGCGCTGGTATCCCGGCGACGAGGCGCAGACGGCGGACCCGTTCATCGCGGCCAGAATGGGCGCGGCCAACACCCCCGCCTATCGTGGCACCGCCTATGTGGTCTTCGAGGAACTGGCGCTCTCCACCTACGGCAACCGGCTGCCGCAGCTCTCCTTCGAGGTGTTCCGGCCGCTCGCCGATCCCGACACCGCCGAGGGGCTCACCCGCGCCATCACCATGATCCCGGCTTCGGGCGAGTTCACCTACGCCACGCAGGCCATCCGCAAGACCGATGGCGGCGCTGTGCTGGCGGAGAACCTGAACGCGCTGCCGGACGCGACCGACATGGTGGTCGCGCTCGATCGGCTGCAGGCGATGGCCCCGGCGGTCGAAAGCGTCAGCCTCGTCGTCGCCTGGTTCGGCGACGATCTGCGCGCGGGCTCCTGCAAGGTGCGGCCGGGCGTCGAGGTGTCGGCCAAGTCGACCACGCCGATCAGCTGGTCGGTCAATGGCGTCAGCCGCGCCAATGCCTTTCTCGTCAGCCGCGACGATCAGGACCGCCCGGTCTATGGCGGCACGCCGTCCGACTTCGCCGTTGTGCAGGCAATCCAGGAGATGAAGGCGCGCGGGCTGCGCGTGACCTTCTATCCCTTCATCCTGATGGATGTGCCGCCCGGCAACACGCTGCCGAACCCGTATTCGGACAACGCCGCCGGGACGGGCCAGCCTGCGTTCCCGTGGCGCGGTCGTATCACCTGTTCGCCTGCGGCGGGTTTTGCGGGGACCGTAGACAAGACCGCCACGGCGGCCGCGCAGGTCGCGGCGCTGTTCGGCGCGGCCACGCCCGGGAGCTTCAGCGTCTCGGGTCAGTCGGTTTCATGGACCGGCTCGCCCGGCGACTGGGGTCTGCGGCGCATGGTGCTGCACTATGCCCATCTCTGCGCGGCGGCGGGCGGGGTCGACGCCGTCCTGATCGGCACCGAGATGCCGGGGCTGACGACGATCCGCTCGGGCGCCAGCAGCTATCCGGCCGTGCAGGCGTATCGGGACCTCCTTGCGGATGTGCGCTCCATTCTCGGGTCCGGGACCAATATCGGCTATGCGGCGGACTGGTCGGAGTATTTCGGGCACCAGCCGGGCGACGGCAGCGGCGACGTCTTCTTTCACCTCGACCCGCTCTGGGCCGATCCGGAGATCGATTTCGTCGGTGTCGACAACTACATGCCGCTGTCGGACTGGCGGGACGGGTTCGAGCATGCGGACGCGGCCGAGGGCTGGCCCGCGATCTACGACCGGGCCTATCTGCAGGAGAACATCGCAGGCGGCGAGGGTTTCGACTGGTTCTATGCCAGCGCGGCCGACCGCACCGCACAGGTCCGGACCGCGATTACAGACGGCGCGGCGGCCAAGCCCTGGGTCTTCCGCTATAAGGATCTGCGCGCCTGGTGGTTGAACGCACACTACAACCGCCCGGGCGGGGTGGAGAGCGGGACGCCGACGGCGTGGGCGCCGCAGTCGAAGCCCGTCTGGTTCACCGAGCTTGGCTGTCCGGCCATCGACCGGGGCACGAACCAGCCCAACGTCTTTTTTGACCCAAAGTCGTCCGAGAGCTTCATTCCGCACTTCTCGCGGGGCTGGCGTGACGACGCCATCCAGCGGGCCTATCTGGAGGCGACCTATCTCTGGTGGGGCGCTCCGGCGAACAACCCGCTGTCGTCCGTCTACGGCGGCCGGATGGTGCGTGTCCCCGAATGCGCCGCCTGGACCTGGGACGCGCGGCCGTACCCGTTCTTCCCCGCACTGACCGACGTCTGGACGGACGGCGCGAACTGGCGGCTCGGGCACTGGCTGACCGGCCGTCTCGGCGCGGTGTCGCTGGCGGCGCTTGTCCGCCACCTCTGTCTGCGGGCGGGGATGCCTGAGACGAGGATCGACGTCACCGGCCTCTGGGGCGCAGTGGAGGGCTACGCCATCACGGCGCTGGAAAGCCCGCGCGCCTCGATCACCACGCTGTCGCGTCACTTCGGCTTCGACGCGGTGGAGACCGAGGGCGTCATCCGGTTCGTCATGCGCGGCCGGGCCTCGGTCGCCACCCTCGCGCTCGACGACCTCGTCGCGGCCCGCGAGGGCGACGTGCTGGAACTCACGCGCGGCCAGGAGACCGAACTGCCGCAGGCGCTGAAGTGGCAGCTCGCGCGGGCTGACGAGGATTACGACGCGGCCCTCGTCGAGGCGCGACGGATCACGGTCGACACGACCCGGATCGCCTCGGAGTCCTTCCCGATGGCCGTGCCTCCCGAGGAAGCCGAGCGGCGCTGCCGCCGCGCGCTGATGGAGGGTTGGGTGGGGCGCGAGACGGCGGCGTTTCGTTTGCCGCCCTCGCGGCTCGCGCTCGATCCGGCCGACGCGATCCGGCTCGCGCATGACGGGCGGCTCGTCGATCTGCGGCTCGTCTCCATCGCCGATGCCGAGGCGCGCGGGATCGAGGCGGTCCGCCAGGACCGGGATGCCCACGACCTGCCACCCGGACCACCACGACCGTCGTCGATCCCGAAAGCCGTGGTGTTCGGCGCGCCGGACGCGGTGCTGATGGACCTGCCACAGCTGACCGAGGATCAGCCCGCGCATCGGCCGCTCATTGCGGCGCATGCCGCGCCATGGCCGGGGGAGATCGCGGTGTTCCGCAGCCCTTCGACCGATGGGTTCGAGCTGCTGACGACGACTCAGTCCCGCGCCCGGATCGGCACCCTGGTCTCGGATTTCTATTCGGGTCCCACATCGCGGTTCGATCTCGGCAACGTGCTGGTGGTCGATCTGTTGACCGGCACTCTGGAAAGCGTCACCGACCTGACGCTGTTCGGCGGCGCAAACGCACTCGCCATCGAGAGTGCGCCGGGGATCTGGGAGATCATACAGGCGGGCACGGCAGAACTGCTGGCTCCCGGCCGCTACCGCCTAATCCGGCTCCTGCGCGGCCAGCGCGGCACCGAGGGCGCGATGGGCAACCCGGCGCCGGCGGGCGGGCGGGTGGTTGTGCTGGACGGCAGCGTCAGCGTGCTGCCCATCGCCGAGGCCGATCTCGGGATCCCGTGGAACTGGCGCATTGGCCCCGCAAGCCGTCCGGTCAGCGACGAGACCTATGTGTCGCAGGCATTTACGCCGGGGGGCCTGGGGCTGCGGCCGTTCTCGGTCGCCCATGTGGAGCAGCCATGGCGCACGCCGCGCACGCCCGGCGATCTGACCATCCGCTGGGCGCGGCGGTCCCGAGCCCTCTCGGCCGACAGCTGGGGTGCGGTTGAGGCGGCTCTCGCCGAGGAGACCGAGGCCTACGAGGTCGAGTTCCTCGACGGCGCCACCGTGAAACGGGTGCTGCCTTCGACCGACACCAGCGCGGTCTACACGGGAGCCCAGCAGACCGCCGACTGGGGCGCACCGCTCGGCCCGGGCGACACTCTCGACGTGCGCATCTTTCAACTCTCCGCCCTCGTCGGGCGGGGCGCGCCGAAAACCGTCACGCTCACGCTCTGAAGGCCATCCCATGTCCGACGCCACGACGCATCTCCTGCTGCCGTACATTCTGGCCGCGCAGGCCCAGAAGCATGTCACCCACAACGAGGCGCTGCGGATCCTCGACGGGCTCGTGCAGCTTTCCGTCCTCGATCGGGATCTGACATCGCCGCCCGGCGGCCCCGCCGATGGCGATCGCTACATCGTGGCGTCCGGCGCGACGGGGCTCTGGGCAGGCTGGGACCTCAACATCGCCTATTGGGTCGATGGCGCATGGACCCGGCTCGTGCCGCGCCCGGGCTGGCTGGCCTGGATCGCGGCGGAAGCGGCCTTCGTCGGCTGGGACGGTTCGGCCTGGCAGGCCTTCGGCGCGCCGGTCGATGTCTCCGACGCGGTCTTCAGCCTCGTGCATGACGCCGATCCCACGAAGAAGGCGCTCTTCGACCTCTCCGGACTCAGCGCCGGGACGACGCGCACCTACAGCCTGCCGAACACCTCGAGCGAGCTCGCCATCCTCGCCGGCACGCAGACCTTCACCGGGGCGAAGACCTTCTCGGGCACCCTGACCGCCTCGGGCGCGACCGCGACGCTCGGCACGGCGACCGGAACTTCGACCTATGGCGTCGGGGCCGGTGCGACGGCCGGCGGGTCCACCAAGACCGTCAACCTCGGCACCGGCGGGACGTCGGGATCGACCACCGTCGTCAACATCGGCTCGGCCACTGCTGGCGCGGATGGCGTGACGGTGATCAACACGCCGACCGTGACCTTCGCCAACGCCGTGACGGAGGTCGGCATGCCGCAGGCGAACCTGACCGCGCAGGTGGCGGGTCTCGGCGGGGCGACGGCCGACAGCTTCAACCGGCTCTCGGTCAACGCGCCGGCAGTGCTGCTGAACAACGCGGGCGCCGGCATCGAGGCGACGGTCAACAAAGCCGCGCCTGCGAACGATGCGGCCTTCGCCTTCAAGACCGGCTTCTCTGCCCGGGCGCTCTTCGGTCTGCTCGGCGACGACGACTTCCGGGTGAAGGTGAGCCCCGACGGGTCGACGTTCCACGACGCGCTCCAGATCGACCGAACCTCGGGCCAGGTCGAGCTTCCGAAGCCGGTGGTGCTGCCCGGGCTCGCCGCCGCGCCATCGCCGCCGGCGTCGGGTAAGATCGCGGTTTACGCCCGCAGCCGGGCCGGAGCGCCTTGGCTCGACGTGATGCGGCCGAGCGGGAGGGATTTTCCGCTGCAGGCGCACTTCGGGGTGAACCGGATCGCCAACTGGTCGCCCTCGACCGGCACGACCGTGAACACCGAGGGTCTGCCGATTACCTCCGTGGGTACCGTCTCGACGCCGACGCTCGCGGCGACCAGCCTTGCCACCAGCATGCGTCGCTGGCGGCTGACTTCCGCCGCGACTGCGG
>JANOEW010000671.1:0-1871 GCA_031413475.1 Amaricoccus sp. | reverse complement strand
ATGCCAACGACACTCAAATCAAACTGGTGCGTTACTACCATAATGCGATCGGCCAGCCATTGAAGAAGAAGATCATCGGCCGCACCAAGGGCTATCACGGCATCACCTCCGCCGCCGCCAGCGCGACTGGACTGGCGCCTTTCCACCAGGGTTTCGATCTACCCATGGTCGGTTTTCTACACACCGACACGCCGCACTACTATCGCTTCAAAGAAGCGGGCGAGAGCGAAGACGCCTTCACCACGCGGCTCGCCGATAATCTTGAACGCCTAATTCTGGCCGAAGGCCCAGAGACAGTTGCGGCCTTTATCGCCGAGCCGATCATGGGCGCGGGCGGGGTGATCGTGCCGCCTGAGGGCTACTTTCCGGCCATCGCCGAGGTCTGCGCGCGCTACGATATCCTGATGATCTCCGACGAAGTGATCTGCGGCTTCGGGCGCACCGGCGCGTGGTTCGGCGCGGAGACCTTCGACTATCCCTGCACCTCGATGTCGATGGCCAAGCAGCTGACCGGCGCCTACCTGCCGCTGTCGGCGGTGGCGATCAACCAGGACATGGCCGACGTGATCGAGGCGAACTCCGGCAAGCACGGCACGTTCGGGCACGGCTTCACCTATGGCGGGCATCCCGTCGGCTGCGCGGTCGGCGTCAAGACGCTGGAGATCTACGAGCGCATCGACGCCCCGGGGCGGGTGCGGGCGCTGGCCCCGCGATTCCGCGCGCATCTCGACCGGCTGGCGGAACATCCGCTGGTCGGCGAGGCGCGCGGCGTCGGGCTGATCGGCGCGCTGGAGCTGGCGCCGAACAAGTCCCCGAAGGGCTTCGCGACGCCGGGCAAGGTCGCGGCGAAGATGGCCGCCGAGATGCTGGCGCGGGGCGTGATCACCCGGGCGATCGTCGACAGCATCGCCTTCTGTCCGCCGATGATCATCATCGGGGACGAGATCGACGAGATGTTCGCCCCGGTCGAGGCCGCGCTCGACGCGACGCTGATCTGGGCCCGGGCCGAAGGCCACCTTGCCTGAAGCGGCCAGTCCTTCGGCGGGGACGCGATCCGTCGCGAACCCTCTGCGCGGGATCGGCCTCAAGGTTCTGTCCGTCACCGTCTTCACCGCCATGGCGATCTGCATCAAGTCCGCCGCGGCGGAGGTGCCGCCGGGGCAGGCGGTGTTCTTCCGGTCGCTGTTTGCGATCCCGGTGATCCTCGGCTGGCTGGTCTGGGCGCACAACCTGCGCCACGGGCTGGAAACCCGGAACCCGATGGGGCACCTGTGGCGCGGGCTGGTCGGAACCACCGCCATGGGGCTCGGCTTCACCGCGCTCGGCCTGCTGCCGCTGCCCGAGGTCACCGCGCTCGGCTACGCCGCGCCGCTGCTGACCGTGATTTTCGCGGCGATGTTCCTCGGCGAGCAGGTGCGGGTCTTCCGCCTCAGCGCCGTCGCTATCGGCCTGGTCGGCGTCGTCATCGTGCTGTCGCCGCGGTTGACCATCACCGGGGTCGAGGTCGCCTCCAAGGTCCAGACCATTGGCGCCATGGCGGCGCTGCTCGGCGCGGTGTTCGCGGCGCTGGCGCAGGTGTTCGTGCGCAAGCTCGTCCACACCGAAGATACGGCCGCGATCGTGTTCTACTTCTCGCTGACCGCGGCGCTGCTGTCGCTCGTCACGCTGCCGTTCGGCTGGGTCGTGCCGGACCTCCGGCACACGGCGCTGCTGGTAGGCGCGGGCCTGCTCGGCGGGATCGGGCAGATTCTGCTGACGGAGAGCTATCGCCATGCCGAGACCAGCGTGATCGCGCCGTTCGAATACGTCTCGATGGTGCTGGCGCTGGTGCTGGGTTACGTGATCTTCGAGGAGGTCCCGACCGGGACGAT
>JANOEW010000670.1:0-16140 GCA_031413475.1 Amaricoccus sp. | reverse complement strand
CGTAAGGCGAGGGCACCAAGTGTTGGATTCCATCCACTAGTCGGCCGCGGCTTCGATCCAGGCCTGGGCGCCGTCGATCATGCCGTCGAGCACCTCGGGCCCGGTGAACACGTCGAACACGTGGTCGGTGTCGAGGACGACGAGATCCTCGGGACCGTCGTGGTAGCGCAGGTAGATCTCGCCGGCAGCGGGTTGCGGCGTGACCGTCTCGTCGCGGGTTCCCACGATCACCATCAGCGGACCCGGGTAGCGCGACGCGGCAGCCACCGGGTTGGTCACGGCCATCTCCTGCCAGAACGCCGCGCGCAACGTGGTCTCGCCGCCCCAGGGCAGCGGGACGGTGATTTCCTAGTCCGGCGGGGCCGCCAGCGCCGCCATGGTCGTCTCGACCCCGAGAAAGCCGGAGAAGTTCCACAGCGGGTTCTGCGCCGGGGCCCAGAGCACGAGCGCGGCGATGTCGGGTTGCGCGGCCGCCAGATGGGCCGCGACGAGCCCGCCCTGCGACCAGCCGAGCACGGACGTCGGCGCCGCCTGCAACTCCGGCTCGGCGCGTAGCCAGTCGAGCGCCGCGGTCGCATCGGCGATCTGGCCCGAGAACGTGGTGTCGCGCCACTCGCCGCCGCTCTCGCCCGACCCGCGGAAGTCGATCCGCAGGCTGGCGATCCCGGCCTCGGCGAGCCGGCGGGCGGTGCGCGCGAACACGCCCTCGTCGACGCCGGCGACGGCCAGTTCGTCGCGCGACCCGGTGAAGCCGTGCAGAAGCAGCACCGCCGCTTCGGGCGCAGCGGTTGCGGGCTGCTCGAGCGTGCCGACGACGGGCCCGCCTTCGACCTCGATCTCCACCCGCCGCTCCCCGGCCTGCCCGGTCGACGCCGCCAGCAGCCCCGCGATGAACGCTGTTACCGCCCGCATCTGCTCCTCCCGCCCGCCGCGCCGCCGCAACGCCGCAGTCAGGCTCGCGCAAACGCCGCGCGCTGTCCACGGCATTGCGCGATTGACAAGGCCGTGGCCGTTTGCGCCACCTTGCGCCGACGCGGCGCGGCGGAGGGGATGGATGCGGTTGATCGTCAAGGCGGTGAGATGGCTCGTGCTGGCCGCGGCGGTGGTCGTGGCGTTGGTTGTCGGCGTGCGCGGCTGGCAGGCGTTCCGCGAGCCGGCGCTGGCGCCCTGGCACACCTTCGCCCCGACCGAGGCCGGGGCCGAGGCGATCGCCGGCATGGGCTGGGCCGACTGGCTCGCGCAGGAGGACGCCCTGTTCGAGGCGGTGCGCGTCGAGGTGGTCGAGCCGCTTGCGCCGCGCTACCAGACCCCGGAGAACCGGTATTTTGCCGGCAGCCCGCTTTATCCGCCGGGTTTCGCGGTGGACTGGAACCGCAGTTTCGTACTCGAGCCCGATGGCGCGGCGCGGGGCGCGGTGGTGCTGGTGCACGGTCTGACCGACGCGCCGTTCAGCATGCGGCACGTGGCCGCGCTCTACCGCGACCTCGGCTTCGTGGCGATCGCGCCGCGCATGCCTGGCCACGGCACCACGCCGGGCGGTCTCGGCGTCGCGGTCTGGCCCGAGTGGATGGCCGCGACCCGCCTCGCGGTGCGCGAGGCCGCCGCCCGCGTCGGTCCGGACGCCCCGCTGCACCTGGTCGGCTATTCGAACGGCGGCGCGCTGGTGACCAAATACGCGGTCGAAGCCCTCGGCGATCCGGAGCTTGCCCGGCCCGACCAGATCGTCCTGATGTCGCCGATGATCGGCATCACCCGCTTCGCACGCTTCGCCGGCATCGCCGGCTGGCCGGCGGCGGCGCCCGGGTTCCTGCGTGCGGCCTGGTTCGATCTCATCCCGGAGTTCAATCCGTTCAAATACAACTCGTTTCCGGTCCAGGCGGCGGTGCAGTCGTTTCGGCTGACCCAGGCGCTTCAGGGCGGTCTCGAGCAAGCGAGTCGCAGCGGCGCCATCGCCGACATGCCGCCGGTGCTCGCGTTCCAGTCGGTGGTGGACAGCACCGTCAGCGCCCGCGCCGTTGCGACCGAGCTGTTCGCGCGCCTGCCGGAGAACGGCAGCGAACTGGTGCTGGCCGACCTCAACCGCGCCGCGACGCTGGCGTCCCTGATCGGGACGGCGGCCGAGGCCGAACTGAGCCGCATCCTGTCGCCCGTGCCGCGCAGCTACGGCGTGACGGTGATCACCAACGCGGGGCCCGGCGACTATGCCGCGGTCGCCGAGCATACCCCCGCCGGCGCCGCCGCCGCCATCCGCGCGCCGCTCGGGCTCGCCTATCCGCGCGACGTGTTCTCGCTGTCGCACGTGGCGGTGCCGTTTCCGGTGACCGACGGGCTCTACGGCCTCGCGCCCGACCCCGAGGACGACTTCGGCATCTCGATCGGCACGCTGGCGGCGCGGGGCGAAAGCGGGGTGATCTCGGTCGGCCCGGACATGTTCGCGCGCCTCTACTCCAATCCGTTCTTCGACGTCATGGCGGCGCGCATCGCCGCGACAGTCGATCCGCCGCTGCGATGAGCCCGCGCCTTCGTCGTGGCGCCGTCACGCCGAGCCTCTAGGCCAGACCGCAATCCGTCCGCGCTGGGAGACACCATGCCAAAGCCGATCCGTTTCGCCTTCTGCACCGGCCTCGCGCTGGCGCTGGCCGCCTGCGGCCCGCGCGGGGCGTTGACGATCTACCCGGACGCGGCGGCGGTGGGGTCGGTTCAGCCGATCTACGTCACCACGCCGCGCGAGGCGGACGGCAGCGTCAACGCCTTCACCTTCGGCCGCTCCGAGGCGCTGACCTTCGCCCGCTTCGACGTTGCGGTGCCGCCCGACCGTGCGCCGGGCGTCGTGAGCTTTCCGACCACACAGCCCCCGAATCCGCGAACCGATTTCGTCACCGTATCGGCGCGTGGCCTCGGGGGAGACGCGGGCTTCGTTGCGGCGATCAACGCCGAGATGGACGCGCTGCCGCCGGGCGGCCGCGAGATCTTCGTCTTCACCCACGGCTTCAACACCAACTTTTCCGAGGGCCTCTATCGCCATGCGCAGATGCGCCACGACTTCAAGGCGCCCGGCGCGGCCGTGCACTACGCGTGGCCTTCGGCCGCCACCGTGCAGGCCTACGCCTTCGACCGCGAAAGCGCGATCTTCGCCCGCGAGGGCCTGCAGGCGACCCTGGAGGCGCTGGCGCGCTCGAACGCCGAGCAGATCGTCGTCACAGCGCATTCCATGGGCGCCATGGTGCTGATGGAGGCGCTGCGCAGCATGGCGCTGGCCGGCTCGCCGCGCTTCTTCGCCAAGCTGCAGGCCATCGTGCTGATGGCCCCCGACCTCGACATCGACGTCTTCCGCGGTCAGGTTCGCCCGCTGGCCGATACGGACGTGCCCGTCTACATCTTCATTTCGTCGCGCGACCGGGCGCTGCGGTTCTCTTCGATCCTGCGCGGCGACAGCGAGCGTCTCGGCTCGATCCAGGACCTTGCCCGGGTCGAGGGCCTGCCGGTGACGCTGATCGACACCAGCGGCGTCAACGACGGCGGGGATTCGCTCGGTCACTTCGCCGTCGCCACGTCGCCGACGATGATCTCGCTGATCCAGGGCATGGACCAGGTCGGCGCCGAAATCTTCGAGGACGCGGCGAACAGCCCCAACCCGGTGGAACAGACGATCAACGTCTTCCAGGGCGTCGGCGGCGCGGTGCTCAGCCCGCTCGCGCAGTAGCCGCCCGCGGCCAGGCCAGCGCGGTCGCCACGCTGGCGGCCGCCGCAAGCGCCCCGGCGAGCGCGAACGCCAGGCGTGGCGCGAACTCGGCCCCGAGCCAGCCCGCAACCGGATACGCCGCCAGCAGCGCGGCGTTGCCGAGCGCGAACAGCGCCGCGTAGACCGCCGCGTGGTGACGCGCCGGCGTCAGGCGGCGCAGCAGGACCGGCGCGGGCGTCAGCGCCAGCGCCGAGCCGACCCCGATCGCCGCCCAGAGCGCGAGCAGGCCGGCGTATTCCCCGAGCCCGAGCCCGCCGAGCAGCCCCGCCACGACCAGGCCGCACCCGGCGAGGATCGTCGGCTTCTCGCCGGCCCGCGCCAGCAGCGCCGGCACCGCCAGCGCGCCCGCCACCGAGCCCAGCCCGAACACGGCGAAGGCCACCGCGGTGGCGCGGCCCCCGAGGTCGAAGTCGCCCTGCACGAAGACGACGGTGTTGACCATCACCATCGCCACGCCCACGGCGGCGGCCAGATGCAGCGGCGCCAGCCCGCGCAGGCCCGGCGTGCCGACGAGAAGCCGCGGGCCGAGGGCGAGCTTGCTCCAGAGCGCGCCGGGCGGCGCCGGCGGCAGGGTCGGCAGGCGCGCCGAGGCCACATACCCCGCAGAAACCAGAAACGCCGCCAAGGCGGCGACGAAGAGACCGGCCTGGCTCAGCACCAGCAGCAAAGCCGCGGCGACGAGCGGGCTGATCCCGTTCTCGAGCTCGTTCGCCACCCGTGCCTTCGACAGCGCTCGCGCATAGTCGGCCGGGTCGGGCAACAGATGCGGCACCAGCGCCTGATACGTCGGCGTGAAGGCCGCCGAAGCCGCTGAAAAGACGAAGACCGCCAGGTAGACCTGCCACAGCCCGGTTGCGAACGGCAGGACAAGGATCGCCGCGGCCCGCACCAGATCGAGGCCGACCAGCAGCGGCTTCTTCGCGACCCGCCCGGTCAGCGCCGCCGCCACCGGCGCGACGGTCACGTAAGCGAAGACCTTGATCGACAGCGCGGTGGCGATCACCACGCCTGCGTCGTCCCCGGCGATGTCGAAGGCGAGGAGTGCGAGGCCCACCACCACGATCCCCGTGCCGAGCAGCGCCGTGACATAGGCCGCGAACAGCCGCCCGTAATCGCGCGCGCCCGGCGACGGCGTCATTCCGCCGCTTGTGGCGCCATGGCCGGCGTGCGGTCCCCGCGGCCGAAGACCGACACGTAGACCACCGGCAGGAACACCAGAGTCAGCAGGGTCGCGACCATCAACCCGCCCATGATCGCGATCGCCATCGGCCCCCAGAACAGCGTCGGCGCGATCGGCAGCAGCCCGAGCACCGTCGACAGCGCCGTCAGCAGGATCGGCCGCAGCCGCCCCGACGCGGCCGAGACCACCGCGTCGCGCACGCCCAACCCGCTCGCCTCCTCGTCCTTGATCTGCACCAGCAGGATCACCGCGTTCTTGGCGATCATCCCGATCAGCGCGAGGACGCCGAGGATTGCGACGAACCCCAGCGGCCGGCCGAAGGCCAGCAGCGCCATGACCACGCCGATCAGCCCCAGCGGGAACAGCAAGACCACCATGCCGACCTTCCAGAAGCTCTGCAGCTGAAGCATCAGCAGGGTCAGCATGATGAAGAGCATGAGCGGCAGCACGGCAAAAACCGAAGCGCGGCTCTCGGCGCTCTCTTCCACGGTTCCGCCGAGCTCGATGCGGTAGCCGGGGGGCAGGTCCGCATCGAGGGCTGCGATCTCGTCAGAAATGCCGGCGACCACGCCCTCCGGCGTCGCGCCGGGTCTGACGTCCGCGAGCACGGTGAGCGTCGGGGCGCGATCGCGTCGCCGGACGAGCGGCTGTTCCTGCTCATAGGCGAAGGTGGCGAAGCTCGCCAGCGACACCGTACGTCCGCCCGGAACCGGCACCTGCAGCGTCGCGAGCGTGTCGAGGGTCACCCGGTCAGCGCTGTCGGCGCGCACCACCACGTCGACGAGATAGATGTCGTCCCGGAGCTGGGTTATCCGCGTGCCGGAGACCGCGGTGGCGAGCACGTCAGCGAGCGCCTGGCTGGTCAGGCCGAGCCGGCGGGCCTGGTCCTGGTCAATCTCGATGCGGAGCTGCCGAGAGGGCTCGATCCAGTCGAAATGCACGTATCGGGCGTCGGGACTGGCGGCGACCACCTCGGCGAGGCGGAACGCCTCCGCGCGCAGGATCTCGATCTCGGGACCGACCAGGCGGTATTGCACCGGCCACCCGACCGGCGGGCCCATCTCGAGCGGGCTGACCCGGGCGACCGCCTCGGGAAACGCCTCGGTGAGGAAGGCAGGCAGATCGTCTTCGAGCCGGGCGCGGGCGTCGAGGTCCTTGGCGATCACCACGATCTGGGACTGGTGGTCGGACGGGCTCTCGATGGCGAGCGGCAGGTAGAAACGGATGACGTTTTGCCCGATGTAGGCGCTCCAGGCCTCGACATCCTCGTTGGCGGCGAGCCAGTCCTCGACCCGCCCGACCGCGGTCTCACTAGCGAAGATCGAACTCGAGCGCGGGAGCTGCAGATCGACGATCAGCTCGTTGCGGTCCGAGGCCGGGAAAAACTGCTGGTCCACCCGCTGCAGCCCGATCACCGCAAGCGCGAAGAGCCCGGCCGTGGCGAGGATCACCAGAACCGGCATTCGGATCGCGGCGCGCAACAGCCGTTCGTAGGCGCGCAGGACCACCCCGGGCTTTGTCGCGGCGTCGCCGGGCTTGGGCGGCTTTAGGAGAAATCCGCCAATGATCGGCGTGAAGAGCACCGCAACCAACCACGAGGACAACAGCGCGATGGCGATCACATAGAACAGCGAGATGGTGTATTCGCCCGCCGAGCTCTCGGCGAAGCCGATCGGCACGAAGCCTGCGATGGTGATCAGCGTTCCGGTCAGCATCGGCGCGGCGAGCGTGCGGTAGGCGTAGGTCGCGGCCGTGTCGATGCTGTCCCCGACGGCGAGGCGGCGGAGCATCGCGTCGGTCGTGGTCATCGCGTCGTCGACGAGCAGCGCGAGCGCGATGATCAGCGCCCCGAGCGAGATGCGGTGGAGGTCGATCCCCAGCGTCTGCATCACGAGGAACACGGTTGTGAGCGTGAGCGGGATCGCCACGGCGACCATCGCCCCGGGCCGGATTCCGATGGCGACGAAGCTCACCGCGAGGATGATCGCGACCGCCTGATAGAGCGAGCTGGTGAATTCGCCGATCGAGCGCTCGACCACCGCCGGCTGATTGCTGACGAGCACCGGCTCGACGCCGATCGGCAGGTCGGCGGTGATCCGCGCCATCGCCGCCCCGACCTGGCGGCCGAGTTCGAGCACGTCGCCGCCCGGCGTCTGCGAGATCGCGAGGCCGATGGCCGGCTCGCCGTTGACGTGGAACAACGGCGACGGCGGATCGACGAACCCCCGGCGCACCTCGGCCACGTCGCCGAGGCGGATCATGCGCCCGCCAGCGTTGATCGCGACCTCGAGAATGTCCGCTTCGTTCTCGAAGGCGCCCGAGACGCGCAGGGTCATGTTCTCCAGGCCGGTGTTGATCACCCCCGAAGGCCGCACGACGTTCTGCGCCGCGATCGCCGCGAAAATCTGCCCGTAGTCGAGCCCGAGCGCCGCCACCCGGTCGGGCAGCAGCTCGACGAAGATCTGTTCGTTCTGGACGCCGATGAACTCGATCTTGGCGACCCCCTCGACGTCGCGCAGCAACTCCGAGCGCACCCCATCGACGTAGTCGAGCAGCTCGCGCCGGTTGAAGCCGTCTGCGGTGAAGCCGATGATGATCCCGAAGACGTCGCCGAACTCGTCGTTGAAGAACGGCCCGAGCACACCCTCGGGCAGGGTGTGGCGGATGTCGCCGACGCGTTTGCGGACCTGATACCAGCTCTCCGGCGTCTCCTCGGGCGGCCAGGCGCTCGTGAGATCGACGAAGATCGTCGAAAAGCCCGACCGGGTGATCGAGCTCACGGAGTCGAGGCCCGGCACCTCCTGGATGGTGCGCTCGAGCCGGTCGGTCACCTGGGCGATTTGCTCCTGCATCGTGGCGCCGGGCCATGCGGCCGCCACGACCATCGTCTTGATGGTGAAGGCCGGGTCCTCGTCGCGGCCGAGGTTGACGAAAGCGAAGCTGCCGGCGAGCAGCGCGACGATCATCAGATAGACGGTGACCGCCCGGCTGCGGATCGACCAGGCCGAGAGGTTCGGGCCGATCACGTGCCGTCTCCCGGCAGCCGGACCTGCTGGCCCGGCCGCAGCGCCTGAACCCCCGCCGAAACCACCAGTTCGCCGAGCTCGAGTCCGCCCGCCACGCTCACCGAGGTCGGGTTGAACCGCGCCACCTCGATCGGGCGGAGCGCCACGGTGCTGGTGGCGGGATCGACCACCCAGACCGCCGGCCCGCCCTCGGCCGAGGTCAGGGCGCTCGACGGCAGCTCGATCCCGCCGGCGCCGCCGAAGACGGTGCGCCCGGTCACCGTCGAGCCCAGCCGCATCTCCGCCGGCGGATCGATCAGTCCGACCCGCACCCGGAACGTTCCGGTCACCGGATCGGCGCGCGGCGAGATCTCGCGCACCCGGCCCTGCGCGGTCACGGTCGGCCGCAGTGACAGCGCGACCGTCACCTCGGGGTCGGGCGCGCTCGCCTCGAGGATCGCGGCGGCGACGTCGAACACCGCGTCAAGCCCGCCTTCCTGGGATTTCTGCACGATCATTCTGCCCGCCTGGACCACTTCGCCCGGCTCGGCCCCCACCTCGGTGATCACGCCCGCCGCGTCGCTCAACAGCTCGGTGTCATCGAGCCGCCGCCGGGCGATGCCGACCTGCGCCTGCGCCGCGTCCACGGCCGCCTGGCGCGTGGTGAACAGCTGTTCGGCGCGCTCGAACGCGACCCGGGCCGCGATCTGTCGCTCATAGAGCTGGCGCTGACGGTCGTAGTCGATCCGCGCCTCCGACAGCTGACCCTCGGTCGCCGCCAGGTTCGCTTCCGCGGCGAGCAGGCCGTTCTGCTCGTCGGTCGGATCGAGCCGCGCGATCAACTGGCCCGGCGTCGTCACCTCGCCGACGTCGACTGTGCGCTCGGTGATCCGTCCACCGATGCGAAACGCCAGGTTCACCTGCGTCTCGCTCTCGACCGTTCCGGCCAGCGAAACGACGCGGCTGCCGGTGGTCTCCTCGACGGTAACCACCCGCACCGGCCGCGCCTCGGGCGGCGCGGGCTCGTCCTCGGCGTCGCACGCGGCCAGCGCGGCCAGCGCCGCCACGGCCACGCCGAGCCGCAGGCGCCGACCGCCCCGCCACCCGCTCAACCGCATCCCGACCTCCCGCATACCCGCATTTCCCGGCGTGCCTAGCCTGTCGGTCCTGACCGCGCAAGCGGCGCGGGTCAGTTGCCGCCGATGCGTCCGGCGACGAACAATCCCGCGTCGGTCGCCGCCTGCACCAGCGCCTTGGATTTGTCCACGGTCTCCTGCAGTTCGGCCTCGGGCTCGCTGTCGTAGACCACCCCGCCGCCCGCCTGCACGTAGAGCGCGCCGTCCTTGACCACGCCGGTCCGCAGCGCGATGCAGATGTCCATGTCGCCGCCTGCGGCAAAATAGCCCACGCCGCCGCCGTAGACCCCGCGCTTCTCGGTCTCCAGCTCGTCGATGATCTCCATCGCCCGCACCTTCGGCGCCCCCGACACCGTGCCCGCCGGCAGCCCGGCCAGCAGCGCCGACAGCGCGTCCTCGCCCTCGGCCAGAGCCCCCTCCACGTTCGACACGATGTGCATCACGTGGCTGTAACGCTCGATCACGAACTGTTCGTTCGGATCGACGCTGCCGATCGTCGCCACCCGGCCGACGTCGTTGCGCCCCAGGTCGAGCAGCATCAGGTGCTCCGCCCGTTCCTTGGGGTCCGCCAGCAGCTCCGCCTCCAGCGCCGCGTCCTCCGCCGGGCTGGCGCCGCGCGGTCGCGTGCCCGCGATTGGGCGGATCGTCACCCGCCCCTGCTTGACCCGGACGAGGATCTCCGGGCTCGCGCCCACCACCTGAAAGCCGCCGAAGTCGAAATAGAACATGTAAGGGCTCGGGTTGGTCCGCCGCAGCGCCCGGTAGAGCGCGAACGGCGGCAGGTCGAAGTCGAGCCGCCAGCGCTGGCTCGGCACCACCTGAAAGACGTCGCCCGCCCGGATGTAGGCCTTGGCCTTGTCGACCATCGCGAAATACTCCGCGCGGGTGGTGTTCGACACCGGGTCTCCCACCGGCGCGCCGACGCCGAGACCGCGCTGCGCGACGCTCGGGGCGCGGTCGAGGTCGCGCACCGCGTCCATGACCCGCTCGGCGGCCTGGGCATAGGCGGCGCGGGCGTTGACCCCGGCGCCGACCCAGGCCGGGCTGAACACCGTCACCTCGCCCTTGACCCCGTCCATCACCACCACGACGGTCGGCCGCAGCAGGATCGCGTCGGGTAGGCCGAGCGGGTCGGGATTGACGTCCGGCAGCCGCTCCACCAGCCGCACCATGTCGTATCCGAGATAGCCGAACAGCCCCGCCGCCATCGGCGGCAGCTCCGGCGGCAGCTCGATCCTGCTCTCGGCGATGAGCGCGCGCAGGCTCGACAGCGGGTCGATCCCGGCCGCGTCCCAGGCGTCCGGATCGAATCGGGCGCTGCGGTTGAGCCGCGCGGTCGCGCCGTGGCATTCCCAGATCAGGTCGGGCTTCATGCCCATGACCGAATAGCGCCCGCGCACCTCGCCGCCGGTGACGCTCTCGAGCAGGAAGCTGTCCTTGCGCGCCCCGGTCAGCTTCAGCATCAGGCTGACCGGCGTGTCGAGATCGGCGACCAGCCGGGTCCAGACCACCTGGTTGCGCCCCGCCTCGTATTCGGCGGCGAAGCGCTCGAAGTCGGGCAGCATCGTCATGCCCGGCGTCAGGGGAACTGCGCCAGGACCTGGTCGACCAGGGGTTGGTCGATCGAGACCCCCGCCTGGGCCTGCAGCGCCTGCACGAACAGCGCCAGCGCGTCCTCCGCGGCCTCGACGCGCATGTCCGCCGTCGCCCGCGCGACCACGTCCGCGCCCTCGGGCGCCGCCGGGTCGAACGGCAGCACCTCGGCGATGCGCGCCAGCGCGACCCGGCCGGCGTCGACCGCGATCGCGACGCCCGCCGGCGGCGCCGCAAACGCCGCCTCGACCAGCCCGGCCGGCGCCTCGGGCAGCAGATCGCCACGCGCCAGCGGTCCGGCCGCCAGCGCCGGCCGCCCGAGCCGTGCGGAGAGGTCGGCGAAGCCGAGTCCGCCCTCGAGCTCGGCCTCGAGCGTCCCGGCCAGCGCCGCGAGCCGCCGCTCGTCCTCGGCTGCGGTCCAGTCCGCCGCCACTCGATCGCGGATCTCCGCGAGCGGGATCACCGCCGGCGGCTCGACCGCATCGACCCGCAGCGCCGCCAGCCCGCCGGACGCGAGCTGGGCGAGGTCGGTCTCCACGTCCGGCTCCGCGCCCACGGCCAGCTCGCGGAAGGCGGGATCGTCGGCGAGGCCGCCCGTCGTGGTCGCATCGAGCGCGATCGTGCCGAGCTCGAAGTCGGTCTCGGCGGCGATCTCCTCCAACCGTGCGCCCCCCGCGAGCAGATCGTCGACCCCCGCGGCCGCGTCCGCCACCTGCGCCTGCGCCTGCGCCAGCGCCCGTTCGCCGGCAAGGGTTTCGCGCGCCGCCTCGAACGGCGTCGTGCTTGCCGCGAGGATCGCGTTGATCCGGTAGAGCGAGGGCCCGAGCGGCGTGGCGACCGGCCCGACGATCCCCGGTCCCTCGGCTCCGAACACGGCGGCGGCCGCCTCGTCGGCGAGGTCGCCGGCCGCGACCTCGCCCTGGTCGATCGCGTCCGCCGACAGTCCGCGCTCGGCCGCGAGCGCATCGAAGCCGACCGCGCCGCTCTCGATCCGCCCAAGCGCCTGCGCCGCCTCCTCGGCGGTCCCGAAGCCGATCCGGTCGACGATCCGACGTTCCGGCGTGGCGAAACGCGCGCCGGCTTCGGCGTAGGCCGCGCGCAGCTCGTCCTCGGGCGGCGTGATCGCTGCGGCGAGCGTCGCGGGATCGAGCACGGCATAGGTGATCCGCCGCGTCTCCGGTCGGGTGTAGCGCTCCGGGTTCGCCGCATGGAATTCGGCGAGTTCGGCCTCGCTCGGGGCCGGCGTCGCGGTCGGCAGCAGGGCCGCGTCGAGCACGATCCAGTCGAAGCGCCGCCGCTCGCCGAGATGGCCGAGCAGGGTCAGCGCGGCGATCTCGGGCATGGCGACGGCCGACTGCACGCTTCCGGCGATGGCTTCGCGCGTCGTCTCCGCCCGCAGCAGCTCCTCGAACTCGGCCGGGGTCAGCCCGGCCCGCTCCAGCGCGAAGGCGTAGGCCTCGCGGTCGAAGGCCCCGTCGAGGCCGCGGAAAGCGGGCGTCTCCAGCACCAGCGCCTGCACTGTCGTGTCGCCGCTCGACAGGCCGCGCCGCGCCGCTTCGTCGTCGAGCGCCGCGTCGTTGATCAGCCGCGCCAGCACCATGCGCTCGATCCCGAACTGCCGCGCCTCGCTCATCGGCAGCGGCCGTCCGATCTGGGCCGACAGCGCACGAAGCTCCTGATCGAGCGCGCGGGCGAAGGCGTCCGCCTGCACCCGGCTGCCGCCGACCTGCGCCACGGTCTGGCCGCCACCGCCGGCGGTGGTGATGCCGAAACCCGCGAGGCCGACGATCAGCAGCGCCAGGATGATCCAGACCACGACGTTCGAGCGGCTGGCGCGAAAGGTCTTGAGCATTGCGGGGCGGCTATCCTAGAGTCCGAGCGATGCGGCGTCTTAGCCGCCGCTCCGCAGGACGGCAAGAGCCGCCGGCCGGGGCTCGCAAGGCTGTCGCAATTGACCGGAATCGCGGCCTTGTCGATCGGCCGGGGCACATTGCGGGACTTCGTCGCACGCGCGATTGGCCGAGTGGTGGAACAAACCGGAATCGGATGGGGAACACGTCCCCAGGTCAATCGGCGTCACCGCTCGGTGGAAGGCGAGACGCCCCTTAAGAATCCAAATGCGATTCCTCCGGACCTCCGAGCCGCCGCCGCCCCGGCCGCGCCCGACTGGTTGACAAATCGTGAACGAGAAGGGTTATCCTTATGATATAGTAGGACTATTCTGGCTTCGCACGCGTGCGACGACCGTGCCAAGCGCCGCCAGTCGCCGGCCCATCTCCGCGATCCCCTCAACGCCCGCGTTGGCGAAGGCCACCCGAAGCTCCCGCTCGGGCCTTCCGTCCCCGCCCTGCGCCAGCGTCGGCCCGAACATGGTGCCCGGCAACATCAGGATCGACGCCGCCCGCACCAGCGCCTGCGCCGCCACGTCCGACGGCTCCGGAAACGGATGCCGCACGTAGGCGAAGTAGGCCCCGCAGCCCAGCACCTCCCACCCCTCCAGCCCCGCGAACGTCTCCCGCGCCGCCGCCCGCCGCCGCAGGATCTCCGCCCGCTCGCCGGCCACCCAGGCGCCGAGGTTGCGCAGCCCCCACAGCGCCGCCCGCTGCCCCAGTTGCGGCGCGCAGATCGCCACGGTGTCGAGGAACTTCTCCGCCTCCGCCAGCCGCGCCGGGTCCGCCACGATCGCCCCCACCCGGTGCCCGGTCAGCCGGAACGCCTTGGAGAACGAATAGAGATGCACCAGCGTCTCCCGCCAGTCCGGGTCCGCGAACAGCCCGTGCGGCGCCCCTTCCCGCGCGTCGAAGTCGCGGTAGGTCTCGTCCACCACCAGCGCAGCACCCCCCGCCCGCGCGATCCGGGCGAATTCCGCCACCAGCTCCGCCGGATATTCCGCCCCGGTCGGGTTGTTCGGCGTCACCAGCACGATCGCCTTCACCCGCGGCCCCATCCTTGCCCGCGCCGCCGTCGGATCGGGGACCATGTCCGCGCCGCAGGGAAGGGCGATCGCCTCGATCCCCATAAGATCCAGCCACATCTTGTGATTGAAGTACCACGGAACCGGCAGCATCACCGCGTCCCCCGCCCCCGCGATCGTCGCCATCGCCGCGCAGAACGCCATGTTGCAGCCCGCGGTGATCGCCACGTCGCCGGGCTCGATCCCGCCCCCGTAGGCCGCGCTCCACCGCCCCGCGATCTCCTCACGCAGCGCCGGCAGCCCCAGCACCGGCCCGTAGACGTGGGTTGCGGGCTCCGCCAGCATCTCGCCCATCGCCGCCAGCAGCGCCTCCGGCGGCGGCTCCACCGGCGCCGCCTGGCTGAGGTTGAGGAGCGGCCGGTCCGGCGGAAACGTCACCCCCGCGAGCCAGCGCCGCGCCTCCATCACCGGCGGCGACGGCGTCCTGGCGGCGAACGGGCTCAGCGGCGTCATGACCACGAGCCTATCGGCGCGCCCCCCGGCCCCGCAAGCGCCTTGCTCACGCCGCCCGGGCCTCGGTCCATGCCCGAGCCCGGGCGCGCTTGACGCGGCGCCGGCGCGCCCCTAGCTCGCGCTCATGGCCGCGCCCCCGATCCTCACCCTCGCCGACGTCAGCCTCGGTTTCGGCGGCAACCTGCTGCTCGATGCGGCCTCCCTCGCCGTCCACCCCGGCGAGCGCATCGCGCTGGTCGGCCGGAACGGTTCGGGAAAGTCCACGCTCCTCAAACTCATGGCCGGCCTCACCGCGCCCGACGCCGGAACCCGCTTCCTCCAGCCCGGCCTCGCCGCCGGCTACATGCCCCAGGACCCGGACTTCGCCGGCTTCGCCAGCCTCGGGGCCTACGTCGAGGCCGCCGTCGATCCGTCCGAACACTGGCGCGCCGAGGCGGCCATGGAGGGCGTCAAGCTCGCCCCCAACCTCGCCCCCGACGAGGCCTCTGGCGGCGAGCGCCGCCGCGCCGCGCTCGCCCGGATCCTCGCCGAGGCCCCCGACCTGATGCTGCTCGACGAGCCCACCAACCACCTCGACGTCGAGGCCATCGCCTGGCTCGAACGCTGGCTCGCCGACACCCGCGCCGCAGTCGTGGTCATCAGCCACGACCGCGCCTTCCTGCGTGCGCTCACCGACCGCATCCTGTGGATCGACCGCGGCCAGGTCCGCCGGCTCGACCGCGGCTTCGCCGCTTTCGAGGACTGGCGCGACAAGGTCTTCGAGGAGGAGGACCTCGCCCGCCACAAGCTCGACCGGCTGATCCGCGCCGAGGGCCGCTGGGCCGTCGAGGGCATCTCCGCCCGGCGCAAGCGCAACCAGGGCCGGGTCCGCCGCCTCGCCGAGATGCGCGACGACCGAAGCGCCCAGGTCGCGCGCACGGGGACCGCCCGGATGGAGTTCGACAGCGCCACCCGCTCCGGCCGCCTCGTGATCGAGGCGCAGGGCATCGCCAAGGCCTACGCTGGTCGCGCGCTGGTCCGCGACTTCTCGCTGCGCGTCCAGCGCGGCGAACGGGTGGCGCTGGTCGGTCCGAACGGCGTCGGCAAGACCACGCTCCTCAAAATGCTCACGGGCGAGCTCGCGCCCGACACGGGCGGCGTCCGGCTCGGCGCGAACCTCCGTCCCGCGGTCTTCGACCAGAACCGCGCCGCGCTCGACCCAGCGGCGAGCCTCTGGGACACGCTGACCGGCGACGCCGAGCTCGGCGTCTCGGGCCGGAACGATCAGGTCCTCGTGCGCGGCCGGCCGCGCCACGTGGTGGGCTACCTCAAGGACTTCCTCTTCGCCGAGGCGCAGGCCCGCGGCCCGGTCGGGGCCCTGTCGGGCGGCGAGAAGGCGCGGCTGCTGCTCGCCCGGCTGATGGCGCGCGACACCAACCTGCTGGTGCTCGACGAGCCCACCAACGACCTCGACGTCGAGACGCTCGACCTGCTGCAGGAGCTCGTCGACGACTACGACGGCACCGTGCTGCTCGTCAGCCACGACCGTGACTTCGTCGACCGCGTCGCCACCGCCACGGTCGCCATGGAGGGCGACGCCCGCGCCGTCGTCTACGCCGGCGGCTGGTCCGACTACCGCAGCCAGCGCTCCGCCGCCGCGGGGGACGCCGACGCGCCCGCGCCGGCGGCCGCGTTTCGGCGCATCGCCGCGCCGAAGCCCGCCGAGCGCTCGTCGCGGCTCAGCTTCACCCAGACTCATCGGCTGGAGAAGCTGCCGGCCGAGATCGACCGGATCGGGAGCGAGATCGCCCGGCTGGATGCACTGCTCGCCGACCCCGATCTTTATGCCCGCGACCCAGCGCGCTTCGCCAAGGCGACCGCGGCGCTCGCCGACCGCCAGGCCCGCCTCGCCGCCGCCGAGGACGAATGGCTGGCGCTCGAGACCCTGCGCGAGGCCGCCGGTACCTGAGCGCGCCCGCTGGTCCGGGCGCCGCGGCGGCTACGCTGGAGCCGACGTCGACGGAGGGGGGCTCGACGCCCCCCGATGTCGGCCCCCCGCGGGCCGCGCTCACCAGCGC
>JANOEW010000669.1:0-3855 GCA_031413475.1 Amaricoccus sp. | reverse complement strand
AGGCGCTGGCCGAGGCGATAACGGCCGCCTACCGCGCCCGCGGCTTCGCGCTGTCCCAGGCGCTGCTGCCGCCGCAGACCGTCGAGAACGGCTTCGTCACCGTCCAGGTGATCGAGGGCTTCATCGACCGTGTCGCGGTCGCTGGCGGCGCGCCGAACCAGGCCGAGGCCGCCACCTTGCTATTTGCCCCGGTGACCGAAGGCCGCCCGCTCCGACTGCATACCCTGGAGCGCGCCGTGCTGCTGTCACGCGACATCTTCGGCGGCGGCGTCGACACCGTGCTCGAACCCTCCCCCGACACCTTCGGCGCGGCCGACCTGACCGTCGTGATCACGCCGACGCCGCTGGTCGGATTCGTCTCCGCCGACAACCGCGGATCGAGGCTCTACGGCGAGTGGTCGTTCGTCACCGGAGTCACCGGCTTCAACCTGCTCGGCCTGAACGAGCGGATCGACATCCTTGGCGCCGGCGCCTTCGACGGCTCGCTCGGCTACATCCAGGGGGCCTTCGCCCTGCCGATCCTCGGCCTCGCCGGCACCCGCCTCGACGGCGCGACCCTCGAGCTCGAGGCCGACTACGCCGACGGCGAACCCGACCTGGCCCGGGCCGGCGCCCCCGACGCTCAGACCCTCACCACCGAGGAGACCAACCTGCGCGTCGCGCTCAGCGTGCCCTTCATCCGCACCCGCGCGCAGAACCTGTTCGGCGAGATCGGCCTCGACTGGCAGGACGCCACGAACATCACCGGCTTCGGCCCCGACGAGACCACCGAGGACGACCGGCTGCTGGTGCTCGACGCGCTGCTGACCTGGGACCGCGCCGACCGCTTCGGCGGGGTGACGCTGGTCGAGGCCGGGCTGCGCCAGGGGCTCGACACCTCCGACACCTTCGTCGGCGGCGAGGTCGCGTCGGGCGTTCCGGACTTCACCCTCGCCACGCTCGAGCTCGCCCGGCTCCAACGCCTCGGCCAGGGGCCCTGGGCCCTGTGGGTCGAGGCCGTCGGGCAGTACGCGTGGGACGTGCTGCCCAACTCCGAACGCTTCGCCCTCGGCGACGCCACCATCGGCCGCGGCTTCGCGCCTGGCAACACCACCGGCGACAGCGGCTACGGCGGTCGCGTCGAGCTGCGCCGCGAGGTCGACGGCGTCACGCTCGCCGGGTTGGCCGAGGCGGCCGAGGTCTATGCCTACGGCGACTACGGTCAGGCCTACGACCGCGACGGGGATCGGGACGGCGACCGTTGGGAGCCGCTCGGCTCGGCCGGGATCGGCGTCCGCCTCGACGTGCGGCCCTGGCTCACCATCACACCCGAGGTCGCCCGCCAGCTGGACGGCCGTCCGACCGACACCACCGATCCCGACCTCGAGACCCGCTTCTACATAGGCGCGGTCGGCCGCTTCTGAGCGAAGCTTCCGCGCTCCAGTCCCGGGCTCAGAACCACTTGCCCGAGGCCATGTCGGACGGCGGCTCGAGCGTCGACGCCGGCGCGGGCGGCGTGGTGACGAACTGCGCCTTGATCCCGGCGTTCCATAGCTTGGCGCGGTCGAGCAACTGCCGCTCGGCGCTCTGCATACGCCCGCGCGTCATCAGCACCCCCAGATCGGCGCCGTGGTAGATGTAGTCCCCGGCCCCGTAGACCCGCAAATAGAACGCCTCGCTCTCGTCGCCGATCGAGGTGACGTTCAGCGCCGGCCGCATGAACTTGACGGTGCCGTCGCGCGCCATCTTCCAGATGCCCGAACGCGGCGCCCTGGTGATCAGTTCGACCTTGTCCTCGGTCGCCTTCAGCACCAGCTGAGACCAGTTGTCGTAGTGGTTCCAGCGCTCCTGCACCTCGGCCGTGTCGATCTCCCAGTCGACGTCCATGAACTCCAGCAGGTGGAACAGAAACAGCGGACAGCCGCCGTAGGTCGAGGTGATCAGGTTCGTCGGCGCCGTCGCGCCGCTGATCCGCGGATTCAGCTCGCCGAGGTAGATCTCGAAATTGTCGGTATCGAGCAGGAAATCCAGGCAGAACACGCCCTTGTAGCCCTCGGCGTAGAGCCGGTCGCCGAACTTGCGGGTCATTTCGCGCACCTTGTCGGGCACGCCCGGCGGCAGGATGTCGGGCGCCATGTCGTTGCCGCACCAGCCACCCCGGTAGGGAGTGATCTCCTCGAAGCCGGTGATGTCGGTCATGACCGGGCCGACGAGCGTGCCGTGCCGGGTGGCGCAGCCCTCGATCGTGCCCGGCAGATGGTTGATCCGCCGCATCACCTTCAGCGCCTCGCCGCGCATCTTCGGCGCGTAGCGCTCCCAGTCGTCTTCGGACGTCACGAAGAACGTGGTCCGCCCGCTGTCGCCGTAGGGCGTCTGCACCACGAGATCGCGTCCCAGGCCCGCGGAATCCGCCAGCACGGTCAGCTCGGCCCAATTCGTCGCCCGGCCCATGGTGTTGGGGGCAGAGGCGACGCCGGCCTCGTTGCCGAGCCGTGTCGTCTCGATCTTGGAGTCGAGCCGGTTACGCAACGCATAGGGCGGCAGCGCGATGTCGATCCCGACCTCCTGCGCCAGCGCCTCGGTCTCCTCGTCGAACATCACGATCAGCGCCTTGCCCCGCGGCCGCCCCGCGATCTGCGCTCGGAACTCGGGATGGCCGATTAGGTAGTTCGCCACGTCCTCCATCGACTTGAACTCGGGCGCGCCCGCCGTTGACGGCGTGAAGCAGCGTGGGTGGCTCCCCTCGAAGATGTCGAAGTAGTTGACGTACTCGAACCCGCCGACCCACTGGTCGAGCCCGAGCAAGTTGAAGGGCATCGGCGTGACCGCATAGATCGGCACGTCGTTGCGCCGCAGATGGCGGTAGATGTCGCTCAGGCTCCTCAGCTTCGGCGTCTCCACCGTCATGCACGTCCCTCCCAGCCTTGTCTCCGCCGGCCGGCGCCCGTTCGCCGCAACCGCGGCCCGAACCCTGCGCGCGGATAAGCACGGCCCGGACCATCGCGCGCGCCCTCGTCCAGCGTCAAGCGCCGATGCGCAGGCTCGCAGGCTCGCAGGAACCGATCTGACCCGCGCTGCGTTTGCCCAGGGTCGAGACGCAGGACTTACCAAAATTCAATGGCCTACCAAGCATTCCAGTGGCAACGCCGCCGCACCGCGCCGCGCCTTCCCCAGCCGCTTCGTCCCGCCGCTCCGGCGGGCTCAAAGTCGGTCATTGACAATCCCTCGGCGCAGGGTGGATCTTTCCCGCATGCATCTTGACCCCGATTTCGGAGCCGGACTCCCGCCGCGCGCGCCCGTGACGCTGACCTTCCGCGCGCTCTCGGAATCGCTCCCGGGGCCGCGCTGGGCGTCGGTGTTCCGCGCCGGCTGGCCGGGCTGGTCAGGCTGGCTCGGCGACCGAGCCGGCGGCCCGACCGACCTCGCCCGCGCCGAGCGGGCGCTCCGCCGCCACATGCCCGAGCTCGCCCCGGTCTGGGAGCGGCTGGTCGAGATCGCCGGCAACGACCCTCGCGCCGCCCGCTTTCTCACCTTCTGGTCGCCGCCGCGCTACCTGCTGCACTGCTCCCAGGCGACACTCGTCGACGACGACGGCCCGCTCCTCATCCGCAACTACGACCTCGACCCGGTGCTGAACGAATCGACGCTGCTGCGCTCAGCCTGGCTCGACCGCGACGTCGCCGGCATGGTCGAGGGCCTCTCCGGCCTCGCCGACGGCATGAACGCCTCGGGCCTCGCGATCTCGCTCGCCTTCGGCGGCCGCCCGGCGATCGGCCCCGGCTTCGGCGTGCCGCTGATCCTGCGCTACCTGCTCGAGGTCTGCCGCGACACCCCCGATGCGCTGGCTGCCCTGCGCGCCCTGCCGTGCCACATGTC
>JANOEW010000668.1:0-1677 GCA_031413475.1 Amaricoccus sp. | reverse complement strand
GGAGGGCCTCGCCTGTGGCTTCGATTGGACGCGCGATGAGGAGCGCAAGGCCCGCCAAGAACTCCCGGCCGAAGCTGTGGCGGCCATCGAACGCATCGACCGTTCCAGACCAGCGTGCGCGCGCCGTCGAGCACGGTCGCGATGCGGGCGATGGCGGCGGGGCCGGCGTCGAGGATCATCGCATCGGGCGGGCAGGCGCCGACGGCGACGATCTCGGTCGCGGCGCCGGCCTTGAACTCGCGCGCGACGACGACGTCCTCGGGCAGGATGATCTCGCAGCCGGCGGCCGCGGCCCTGGCGGCGATCTCGCGCGCGGTGCCGGTCATGTCGTGCTCGGCGAGCGATCGGCCCACGTCGAGTCCCTGGGCGGCGAGAAAGGTGTTGGCCATGCCGCCGCCGATGACGATGGCGTCGACCTTGCCGATCAGGTTGCCGAGCAGCTCGAGCTTGGTCGAAACCTTGGCCCCGCCGACCACCGCCACCACCGGACGATCGGGCCGTGCCAGGGCCCGTTCCAGCGCCTCGAGCTCGGCCTGCATCAGCAGACCGGCGCAGGACGGCAGCAGGCGGGCGATGCCCTCGGTCGAGGCGTGCGCCCGGTGCGCCGCCGAGAACGCGTCGTTGCAGTAGACGTCGCCGAGTGCGGCCAGCGCGGCGGCGAAGTCCGGGTCGTTCGCCTCCTCGCCTGCGTGGAAGCGGGTGTTCTCGAGGAGGAGCACGCCGCCCGCGGGCAGCGCCGCCACGGCCTTGGCCGCCACCGCCCCGACGCAGTCGTCGGCGAACGCGACGGGCCGGCCGAGCGCGGCTTCGAGCGCGGGCAGCACGACCCGGAGGCTCATCTCCGGCACGACCTTGCCTTTTGGCCGGTCGATATGCGCCAGCAGCACCGGCTTGCCGCCCCGGGCGAGGATCGCCTCGATGGTGGGGACGATGCGCTCGATCCGGGTGGCGTCGGTGACGCGGCCGGCCTCGACGGGCACGTTGATGTCGACCCGGGTCAGCACGACCTTGTCAGCGACGTCCAGGTCGTCGAGCGTCCGCCAGGCCATGGCTCGTCTCCCCTTCGCGCCGGATCAGCCGGCCGTCACAGCAGGCTCTCGGCCTTGGCCGCGACCGCCTCGGCGGTGATGCCGAAGTGCGGGTAGAGCGCCTCGATCGGCCCCGAGGCGCCGAAGCCGTGCATGCCGACGAAGCCGGCCTTGCGCCGCTCGCCGCGTTCGCCGTAGAGCCAGCGGTCCCAGCCGAAGCGGATCGCCGCCTCGACCGCGACCCGGACCGGCCCCTTGGGCAACACGCTGCGGCGATACTTCTCGTCCTGCTCCTCGAACAGCTCCCAGCAGGGCATCGAGACGACGCGGGCGCCGATCCCCCTGGTTTGCAGCAGGGCGCGGGCGGCCATGGCGATCTCGACTTCCGAGCCGGTCGCGAGCAGGATCGCCTTGGTCTTTCCCTCGGCCTCGGCGAGCACGTAGGCGCCGCGTGCGGTCAGGTTGCGCCGGCTGTGCACGGTCCGCAGCGTCGGCAGGTTCTGCCGGGTGAGCGCGAGGACCGAGGGGGTGCGCGGGGTGGTAAGCGCGATCTCCCAGGCCTCGGCGGTCTCGATGATGTCGGCGGGGCGAAAGACGTTGAGGTTCGGCGTCGCGCGCAGCATCGCGAGGTGCTCGATCGGCTGATGCG
>JANOEW010000667.1:0-2490 GCA_031413475.1 Amaricoccus sp. | reverse complement strand
TCTGCAGGGTGGTGAGCGAGAGGCGGGTGACGAAGGTCCAGCCGCCGAGCCCGGCGGCGTTGCCGCGCCAGCAGGTGAAGACGCCGCTGCGCTGGTCCGACGCCGAGTCCGCCACGGCCGCGGAGGTCAGCCGCCAGCGGCGCATGCTGGTGGCGAGGCTGGTCGCAGCGAGCGTCGGAGTCGAGACCGTGCCGACGCTGGTGATCGGCAGGCCCTCGGTGTTGACCGTCGTGCTGGTTGAGGGTGACCAGTTCGCGATCCGGCTCACCCCGAAATGCGCCTGCAGCGGGAAGTCCCGGCCCGGGGGTCGCATCACGTCGAGCCAAGGCGCGCCGGCCCGGGCAGGCGTAGACCGCGATGTTGCCGGACGCAGGCCGCGGTGCGGTGCTCCGGGCGAGCGGCACACCGACGGCGTTCGTCCTTGCACTCCATCGTCGACAGCTTTGCTCGAAATGCCGCTTCCCGTCTGCGGGATCTGGGTGCTCGACGCCGCGGCGCTGATTGCGAGCAACCTACCGGCACCAAGCCCGAGCGGCCATCCAGTTGGGGCGCAAGTCAATACCGTAGCCGTGCGTAGTACGAGTTCTGCGCTGCCTCCCGCGCCTGGGACAGGGTCACGATCCCCCGCTGGCGCAGCAGCGGTAGCAGCCGGAGAAACACCTCCGCGGTCGAGAATGCGTCGCCGAGCGCGGCGTGGCGGCTCGAGATCGGCACGCCGAGGCGCCCGCCGATCGCCTCGAGACCATGGGCGGTCTCGTTCGGATGCACGAGCGTCGACAAGAGCAGGGTGTCGAGCACCGGCAGGTCGAAGCGGGCGCCGGAGACCTCTTCCTTGCGTCGCAGGAAGCTCAGGTCGAACGCGACGTTGTGCCCGACCAGCACCGTGTCACCGACGAAGGCGCGCAGCGCTGGCAGAACTTCCGCGATCGTCGGCTTGCCGCGCACATGTTCGGGTTGGATGCCGTGGATCGCAACCGACGCCGCTGGAATGCTGCGCTGCGGATCGATCAGCTGATCGAAGCACTCGCCGCGCAGTATCTTGCCATTGACGACGCGCGTCGCCCCGATCTGGATGATCTCGTCGCCCTCCGCCGGGTTCAGCCCCGTCGTTTCAGTGTCGATGACCGTGTAGGCGAGCTCGGATAACAGACGATCGTCGAGCGCGCGATCGGCGTCGCGCACCGCGAACAGATCGAAGTCGTAGTACTCGGGTCGCGCGAGCGCCGGCGTCAGCGCCGGGGCGGGCTCGGACGCCGCCAGCGGCAGCAGGAAGCGGAATGCCGGCGGGCCGCCGTCGCGGTCGCGCTCGATCCACAGCTCGCCGTCGTGCCGCCCGACGACATCGCGCACGCTCAGCGCCCCGACCCCGTCGGCCGGTTCCATCGGCTCGTCCTGCCAGCCCAGCGCAACCTTCGGGTCCGCGCCTTCCGCGGGCCAGGCGAGGTCGAGCCGCGCCCGCCTTCCGGCCTGCGCGAGCCGCAGCTGCAGCTCGGGCCGCCCCCCGGCGGCGGCGAGGCGCTCCGCGAGGAACGCCAGCGCCCGGATCAGCGCGAAGCTGTCGACCCGCAGCCACAGCGTCGGGTCGACCGTCTCCAGCGTCACGGTCCCGCCTTGGTCCGCCTCGATGCGCTGCCGCGCCGCGGCCAGCAGGTCGGCCCCGAGCATGTCCTGCAACGGCCAGCGCGTCATCAGATCCTGCGACGTGTCCGCGGCGAAGGCGCCGAGGCGCGCGCTCATCGCCGCCACCTCGTCGCGCACCACCGCGCCCAGCCGGTCGCGCTGCTCGGCGTCGAGGTCAGGATACTCGAGCACCTCGAGCGCCGCCTGCATGTTACCGAGCGCCGCCCGGCTGCGCTCGGCCAGCTCGAGCACCTGCCGGTCGCGGCGCGACTCCGCTTCGTATTCCTCGGTGATGTCGTCGAGGATCAGCACGAACCCCTCGAGCGCCGCCTCCGCCGCGCCCGACCGTCGCACCGACGCGAGGTTAACCCGGATCAAATGCCCCGCCGGCGTGGTCGTGACGAAGCGCGCCGAGGACCCGGGATCGCCGCCGCCTGCCTTGCGCCGCTCGATCGTCTCCAGTGCGTGCCCGATCAGCGGCCGCTCGATCACCGCATGGATCGAGCGACCGAGCCCGATCAGCTCCGCTCCCGCCGCCCCCTCCGGCGCGCGCGACAGCCGCCGAAACAGGTCGCGGGCCTGCGCGTTGTAAAGCAGGATCCGCCCCTCGGGGTTGCAGACCACCACGCTCTGGCGCAGCTCGGCCATCAGCGCGCCGAGCTGGTCGCGCTGCCACGCCACCTCGCGCCCCGCCTCCTCGACCAGCCGCGCCGTCTCCTGCTGCAGCGAGCGCCGCTGCTGCGCGAGGCCGTTGATCGCCTCGGTTAGCGGCCGCAGCGACGCGCTCGCCGCCAGGCCGAGGTCGGGCGCCGCCGCGTAGCCCACCAGCACCCGCGTCGCATCCGCGAGCCGCGCCGGCGCCGCCACCGC
>JANOEW010000666.1:0-1839 GCA_031413475.1 Amaricoccus sp. | reverse complement strand
CAGCCACAGGCGCCATTGCCGCGGAGCGGCTTCGTCCTCGGTCCCATCGGAGGTGCTGAATAGGCCAAAGATCGGCTTTCGCGCGCCGACTTCGACCTGGCTTCGCGGGCCCCTTCGCGAGTTCGCGTTCGATATACTGACAGGGAGCAACAGCTTGACGAGCGCATTCTCGGAGCAGCGCAGGGTTTCGGCGTTGGCGGTCGTGTCTCGAACGTGGTGGAAATTGGCGGGCGGCGTAAGCTCCGGGTGTGAACGACACACCAACCGGCGGCTGCAACCGCCATGGAGATCACGCCATGAAAGACGATACCGAGACTTCGACGTTCGCGCTGTTGGCCGGTGACGGTTCATTCGACCCGTTGGAGGACGGGGTGCGCCGACGGGTCCGCGGATTCATCGAAGCTATCGTCGAAGAGGAGCTTCGGGCGGCGCTGGGTCGCGGGCGATACGAGCGCCCGGCCGAGGGTGCGCGAGGTCAGCGCAACGGACATCGCGAGCGGCAGGTCATCGGCACGTTCGGATCGGAGACAGTGAGGGTCCCGCGGGCGCGGATGATCGACGAGGACGGCCGGTCCAGCGAATGGCGCTTGAAGGCGCTGCGCCGCTATCAGCGCCTGACGAAGAAGGCGGAGGCGCTGATCGCGGCGATCTATCTCGCCGGGACCAACACACGGCGGGTGAAGCGCGCGCTGCTCGGCCTGTTCGACGGGGCGGCGAGCAAGGACGTGGTCAGCCGAGCCTGGCGTAAGGTCAAGACCGACTGGGAGGCCTGGTGCGCGCGCAGCCTGGCCGAGGAAGACGTGGTGCGGTTGATCCTGGACGGCACCGTGGTCAAGACCCGGATCGACAGGAAGGCGACCGCGATCTCGGTGCTGGCCGCCATCGGCGTGCGCCGGGACGGGCAGAAAATCCTGTTGTCGATCAGGAACATGGGCGGCGAGAGCAAGGCCGCCTGGCGGATGTTTCTCGACGATCTCGACGCCCGGGGCCTGAGGACGCCGGAGTTCGTCATCGTCGACGGCGCACCGGGCCTCGAGGCGAGTTTGGCCGAGCTGTGGCCGGACGCGCCGATCCAGCGCTGCACGGTCCACAAGCATCGCAACCTCCTCGCACACGCGCCGAACTGACCGAGGACTACCGCGACATGATTTACGCCGGAACGAAGGTCGAGATCGAGAAGCGACGCCGGGCGTTCCTGTCGAAGTGGCGGCTCAAGTGCAAGCCGGTCGCCGACAGCCTCGAAGAGGCCGGCGATCGTCTTTTCACGTTCGCCCGGCTCGATCCGTCGCAATGGAAATCCGCCCGAACGACCAACGCCATCGAACGGCTCAACGAGGAGTTCCGACGCCGGATCAAGACCCAGACCCTGCTGCCCGACGCCGCGACAGCCCCCATGCTGTTCTGGGCGCTGCTCGCCTCCGGCCAGATCGTGATGCGCAAAATCGACGGGTGGGAAACCCTATCTCAGCCCCTCGACCCCGAGACCCTTGACCTTGCCGCCTGAAGCGGCAAACCCTCAAGCGGCCCGGAGAGCGCCGCTCGGGAATTTCCACCAGATACGCGACACCACCGCCGCATGCTAGCGGCAAGTGTGGTCGCGGCCAGCGTGGGGTGCGAAACCGTTCCGACCGAGGTAATGGGCAGGCCTTCAGTGGTTGATCGTGGTCGTGACCAAGGGTGACCAGTTGGCGATCTGGTTCACGCCGACGTGGGGCTGCAGCGGGAAGTCCCGGCCGGAGGAGCGCATGACGTCGATCCATGGTGCACGGCCCGGTTGCACGCATAGACGGCCGCCTTGCCAGTCGGTGGCGCGCTTGGGGCGGCACTGAGCCACGGCAG
>JANOEW010000665.1:0-5633 GCA_031413475.1 Amaricoccus sp. | reverse complement strand
GCGGCGCGGACGCGACCGAGGGCGCCGGCGCGCTGCGCCTGCGCACGTCGCTGCCGCTGTTTCTGCCCGACGGCGTGCGGCTCGGGCTTGGCGACGCGCCGCTGCGCCCGATCCCCTGGCGCACCTGCGACGCGGCCGGATGCGAGGCCGAAACGCCGCTCGACGCCGACCTGATCGCCGCGCTCGAGCGCGAGCGGTCGGCCGAGGTCACGCTGACGCTCGTCGACGGGGTGACCGTCCGGCTGCCGGTGTCGCTGCTCGGCTTCACCGCCGCCTGGGCGGCGCTGGCGGAGCGGGCCCCGGCGTCGACCGACGTCACTCGGCCTTGACGCGGCGGCCGTAGAGTTCGAGCCGATGGTGCACGATCTCGTAGCCGAGCCGCGCCGCGATCTCGGCCTGGATCGCCTCGATGCGATCGGAGGCGAACTCGATCACCTCGCCGGTGTCGATGTCGATGAGATGGTCGTGATGCGCCGCCCGAGCCTGTTCGAAGCGCGCCGGCCCGTGGCCGAAGGCGTGACGCTGGATCGCGCCCGATTCCTCAAGCGCCTTCATGGTGCGGTAGACGGTGGCGAGCGAGATGCGGCTGTCCATCGCGGCGGCCTGCTCGAAGATCGCGGCCGCGTCCGGATGCCCCTGCGCCCGATTCAGGATCTCGAGGATGATTCGTCGCGGCTTGGTGATGCGCAGGCCGGCGTCCCGCAGCAGGTCCTCGTAGTCCGCCGGATTCGCCGCGATGCCCATGGTTTGCGACCATACCCCCACAACGCCGATTTGCAAATCGCGTTTTTGCGAAGGATTATCATTTGCAAAACTCTGTCACCACGCTAGGTTACAACCTGCCTCGATCATGGAGAGAGCAATGCTGCGATTCGCCCTGTCCCTGACGCTCGCCGTCGCCCTCGCCGGCCCGGCCCTTGCGGATAAGCTCAAGGTCGTCACCACCTTCACCATCCTCGCCGACATGGCGGCGAACGTCGCCGGCGACGCCGCCGAGGTGCAGTCGCTGACCAAGCCGGGGGCCGAGATCCATTACTACCAGCCGACCCCCGGCGACATCCTGCGCGCCCGCGACGCCGACCTGGTGCTGTGGAACGGGCTGAACCTCGAGCAATGGTTCGAGAAGTTCCTCGCCAACCTCGGCGACGCCCCCTCGGTCGTGGTCAGCGACGGCGTCGAGCCGATGGGCATCGCCGAGGGCCCCTACGAGGGCAAGGCCAACCCGCACGCCTGGATGTCGCCCGAGGCTGCGCTGATCTACGTCGAGAACATCCGCAAGGCGCTGGTCGCGGCCGATCCCGCCAACGCCGCAACCTACGACGCCAATGCCGCCGCCTACTCCGAGGCGATCGCCGCCACGGTCGAGCCGATCCGCGCCCGGTTGGCGGCCATCCCGGAAGACAAGCGTTGGCTGGTCAGCTCCGAAGGCGCCTTCAGCTATCTCACCCGCGACTTCGGGCTGAACGAGCTCTACATCTGGCCGATCAATGCCGACCAGCAGGGCACGCCGCAGGAGGTGCGCAAGGTGATCGACAAGGTGCGCGAGCTGAAGATCCCGGCGGTGTTCAGCGAGAGCACCATCCCTGCGGACGCCGCGCAGCAGATCGCGCGCGAGACCGGGGCGGCCTACGGCGGCGTGCTCTACGTCGACAGCCTCTCCGGGCCCGACGGACCGACGCCGACCTATCTCGACCTGCTGCGCGTGACCACCGAAACCATCGCCGAGGGGCTGAGCGCTGGACTGACGCAATGACCGAGGCCGCGGCGCCCGGGCTGGTCGCCGAGGGGCTGACGGTGACCTACCGCACCGGCGCCACCGCGATCCACGACGTCAGCTTCGCGATCCCGCGCGGCTCGATCACCGCGCTGGTGGGCGTCAACGGCTCGGGCAAGTCGACGCTGTTCAAGGCGATCATGGGCTTCGCGCCGGCGCAGCGCGGCTCGATCGTGATCCTCGGGCTCGGTCGCGACGAGGCGCTGAAACGCAACCTCGTCGCCTACGTCCCCCAGGCCGAGGAGGTCGACTGGACCTTCCCGGTGCTGGTCGAGGATGTGGTGATGATGGGCCGCTACGGCCGCATGGGCTGGCTGCGCCGGCCGCGGCCCGCCGACCATGCGCGGGTCGCCGAGGCGCTGGAGCGGGTCGGCATGGCCGCGTTCCGCCGCCGCAAGATCGGCGAACTGAGCGGCGGGCAGAAAAAGCGCGTGTTCCTCGCGCGGGCGCTGGCGCAGGAGGGCCAGGTGATCCTGCTCGACGAGCCGTTCACCGGCATCGACGTGACCACCGAGGAACAGATCGTCGCGCTGCTCGGCGAGTTGCGCGCCGAGGGCCGGGTGATGCTCGTCTCCACCCACAACCTCGGCTCGGTGCCGGAATTCTGCGACCGGGCGATCCTGATCAACCGCACCGTGCTCGCCTCCGGCCCGACGCGGGAGGTGTTCACGCGGGCCAACCTCGAGGCGGCGTTCGGCGGCGCGCTGCGGCATTTCGTGCTGGGCGGCCCGGCGCTGCACCGCGACGACGCCGACCACCGCAGCCTGACGGTGATCTCGGACGACGAGCGCCCGTTCGTGATCTACGGCGACGGCGACGGCGACGCCGACGGCTCCGAGCCGCGGCCCGAAGTCGAAGCCAAGGTCGAGGTCGAAGTCGAAGTCGAGGAAGCCCGGCGATGAGCGCGCTGCTGGAGCCGTTCGGCTACCAGTACATGATCAACGCCATCTGGGTCAGCGCGCTGGTCGGCTGCGTCTGCGGCTTCCTGTCGGCTTTCCTGATGCTCAAGGGCTGGTCGCTGATCGGCGACGCGCTCAGCCACGCGATCGTGCCCGGGGTCGCCGGGGCCTATCTGCTTGGCCTGCCGTTTTCGGTCGGCGCGTTCCTGGCGGGCGGGCTGGCGGCCGGCGCCATGGTCGGCCTCGGCGAGATCACCCGGCTGAAGCAGGACGCGGTGATCGGCATGATCTTCACCTCGTTCTTCGGGCTCGGGCTGTTCATGGTCTCGGTCGCACCGACCTCGGTGAACGTGCAGACGATCATGCTCGGCAACATCCTCGCGATCACGCCGGGCGACACGCTGCAGCTCGCGATCATCGGCGGCGTCTCCCTTGCCATCCTCCTTGCGAAATGGCGCGACCTGATGGTGGTGTTCTTCGACGAGAACCACGCGCGCAGCATCGGATTGCGCCCGCGGGCGCTGAAGGTGCTGTTCTTCGCCCTGCTCGCCGCCTCGACGGTGGCGGCGCTGCAGACGGTGGGCGCGTTCCTGGTGATCGCGCTGGTGGTGACGCCGGGGGCCACGGCCTATCTGCTGACCGACCGGTTCGGGCGGCTGATCGCGCTAGCGGCGGGCATCGGCGCCGCCACCTGCGCGGTCGGAGCCTACGCGAGCTTTTTCCTGGACGGCGCGACCGGTGGGATCATCGTGGTGTTGCAGACGCTGATCTTCCTCGCGGCGTTCGTCTTCGCGCCCAAACACGGCATGCTGGCGGCGCGGCGGCGCGGCCGGGAGGCGGCGACGTGATCGAAACGCTGCTGCTGCCGTTCCAGTTCGACTTCATGCAGCGCGCCTTCGCGATCACCCTGATCGTCGCCGCGCCCATGGCGCTGCTGTCGTGCTTTCTGGTGCTGCGCGGCTGGTCGCTGATGGGCGACGCGATCAGCCACTCGGTGCTGCCCGGTATCGTGCTCGCCTACTGGCTGGCGATCCCGCTGGCGATCGGGGCCTTCGCCGCGGGCATGTTCTGCGCGGTGGCCATCGGGTTCCTCAAGGAGAACAGCCGGATCAAGGAGGACACGGTGATGGGCATCGTGTTCTCGGGCATGTTCGGTCTCGGGATCGTGCTCTACGTGCGGACCCCGACCGACGTGCACCTCGACCACATCCTGTTCGGCGATCCGCTGGGGATCGCCTGGCGGGACGTCGCGGACAGCGCGCTGCTGGCGAGCCTGGTCGCAGCGGCGGCGCTGCTGCGTCGGCGCGACCTGCTGGCCAGCGCCTTCGACGCGCAGCACGCCCGGGCGATCGGGCTGCCGGTGCGGCTGCTGCACTACGGCTTCCTCGCGCTGGTCTCGCTGATGGTGGTCGCGGCGCTCAAGGCGGTCGGGATCATCCTGGCGATCGCGCTGCTGATCGGTCCGGGCGCCACCGCGTTCCTGTGGGTGCGCAGCTTCGGGCCGATGCTGGCGGTGGCGAGCCTCGTGGCGTCGGTCGCGGCGGTGGCGGGCGTCTATGCGAGCTTCTGGCTCGACAGCGCGCCGGCCCCGACGATCGTGCTGGCCCTGAGCGCCATCTTCGCGCTCAGCCTGGCGTGGCTGCGGCTGTCGGACCGGGCCAGGCAGGCAAGCGACGCACCCACTCCCGGTCGGTGACCGCGCGGCGCGGCCCGTTCCGCAGCGCGCGGCGTCCGCCGCGCGCTGGACGCGACTCGGACGATCGCTCCGTGTAAACTGCCGTTTCGCCGCCGCCGCGATCCCGGTCGCTCGCCGCGTGCGCCCGGAAGGCCCGATGCCCGCACCCGCCCTGTTCGACGACGGCCCCTTCACGCCCTGCCCGCGGCCGTTCAACATGGCCGCGCATACCTTCGCCGCCGCCACGCGCACGCCCGACCGGCCGGCGCTCGAGGTGCTGCGCGGCCCCGGCGACACGGCGGAACGCTGGACCCACGGCACCCTTGCCGACGCGGTCCGGCGCACCGCCGGCGGCCTCGCGGCGCAGGGCCTGCGCAGCGGCGACCGGGTGCTGCTGCGTCTCGGCAATTCCTCCGACTTCCCGATCCTGTTCTTCGCCGCCAACGCGCTCGGCGCCCTGCCCGTCCCCACCTCGGCGCTGCTGACCGAACCCGAAGTCACGGCGATCCTCGCCGACCTCGATCCGCGGATGATCTGCGTCGGCCCGGGCCTCGCCCTTCCGCCCGCCGGCGAGGCCATCGTGCTCGGTCCCGCGGCGCTCGCGGCGCTGCGGAGCGCGGGTCCGCTCGACTTCGCGGCGACCGGCCCCGACGACCCGGCCTACATCGTCTACACCTCCGGCAGCAGCGGCCGGCCCAAGGGCGTGGTGCACGCCCAGCGCGCCGCCTGGGCCCGGCGCATGATGTGGGACGGCTGGTACGGCCTGACCGCCGACGACCGGGTGCTGCACGCCGGCGCCTTCAACTGGACCTACACGCTCGGCGCCGGTCTCACCGACCCCTGGGCCGCCGGCGCGACGGCGCTGATCTACGCCGGCCCGCCCGACCGTGCGGTCTGGCCGGCGCTCGCCGCCGCCCATGGCGCGACGATCTTCGCCGCCGCGCCCGGGGTCTACCGCCAGATGCTCGACGCGCCCGGCCTCGGGACCGGCTTCGCCAGCCTGCGCCACGGCCTCAGCGCCGGCGAGGCCCTGTCCCCCGCCGTCGCGGCCGCCTGGACCGCGGCGAGCGGCAAACCGATCTACGAGGCGCTCGGCATGACCGAGGTCTCGACCTACGTCTCCTTCAGCCCTTCGGCCTCGCCCGTGCCCGGCCGCGCCGGCCGCCCGCAGCGCGGCCGGCGCATCGCGGTGCTGCCCGACGCCGGCGAGGTGCCCGTCGCGCGCGGGACCGACGGCCTGCTGGCGGTCTCGCGCCGCGACCCCGGCCTGATGCTCGGCTACTGG
>JANOEW010000664.1:0-2590 GCA_031413475.1 Amaricoccus sp. | reverse complement strand
CAGCTGCGCTTCGTGGTCGGGGTCGATCCGGACGACGTCCTGCCGGCGCTGCGCCGCCACCTCGATGCCCATGGCTTCGCGATGACCCGGATCGAAGCGGCCGGCCATGATGTGTTTCGCGCCACCCGCCTCGATCCGGATCACCCTTGGGTGGCCTGGGCCGTCGCCTCGATCGCCCGGACCACCGGCACGTCGCCCGCCGTGCTGCCCAGCCTCGGCGGCGCCCTGCCGAACGACGTGTTCTCCGAAGTCCTGGCCCTGCCGACCGTGTGGGTCCCGCACTCCTATCCCGGATGCGCCCAGCACGCGCCGAACGAGCACCTGCCGCTCGCCCTCGCGCGCGAGGGCCTCGCGCTCATGACCGGCCTCTACTGGGACCTTGGCGCGCCGGGCGCGCCCGGCTTCGCCTAAGGCAGCGCGCTACGCCACCAGCCGGTAGCCGCCCGGCTCGGTGACCAGGATCTTCGCGTTCGACGGATCGGGCTCGATCTTCTGCCGCAGCCGGTAGATGTGCGTCTCGAGCGTGTGTGTGGTCACTCCGGCGTTGTATCCCCAGACCTCGTGCAGCAGCTCGTCGCGCGGCACCACCGCGTCGTTGGCGCGGAACAGGTATTTGAGGATGTTGGTCTCCTTCTCGGTCAGCCGGATCTTCTTCTCGCGCTCGTCGAGCAGCATCTTCGCCGCCGGCTTGAACGTGTATGGTCCTACCGCGAAGACCGCGTCCTCGGACTGCTCGTGCTGGCGCAGCTGCGCCCGGATCCGCGCCAGCAGCACCGGCAGCTTGAACGGCTTCGCCACGTAGTCGTTGGCGCCCGCGTCGAGCCCGAGGATCGTGTCGCTGTCGGTCACATGCCCGGTCAGCATGATCACCGGGCACTTCACGCCCTGCTTGCGCATCAGCCGGCACAGCTCACGCCCGTCCATATCGGGCAACCCGACGTCGAGGATCACCAGGTCGTAGTGCTGCTCCTTGGCGCGCACCAGCCCGTCGGCCCCTGTGCCGGCCTCGAAGACGTCGAACTCCTCGGTCAGCACCAGCTGGTCGGCCAGCGCCTCGCGCAGGTCGGCGTCGTCGTCGACCATCAGGATCTTCTTCAGCGCGCTCATGCAAAAAACTCCCGTTTCGCGCCACATCTCAGCGACCACTTCGTAGTGGGCAACACGTGGGTCGCGCCGCTCGCGGCAGTGTGACCGGAGCGCGCGCATTGTTTCATTCTGCGGTCGGCGCCAGTATGCGATGCCGCGACCCTACGGCACGAAAGGACCCCGATGGCCCTCGGCCTCACGCCCCGCGAGCGTCTCGCCCGCGCCCGCGCGGACCTTCGTATGGGGGCAGCCGTGGCGCTCGAGGGCGACGGCGCGGCGGCGCTCGCCATCGCTGTCGAGACCGCGACACCCGACCGCCTCGCGGATCTGCGTAGCCTCGGGCCGGTCGACCTCGCGCTGACCGCCCGCCGCGCCGCCACGCTCAAGGCGCGGGCCTACGACGGCGACCTCGCACGGGTGGCGCTGCCGCGGGACGCCGGGATCGACTGGGTGCGCGCCACCGCCGATCCCTCCGCCGACCTCGCCTGGCCGATGAAGGGCCCCTATGTCAGCCGCCGCGACGGCTGGGCAGGCCTCCACCGCGCCGCGATCACGCTGTGCAAACAGGCGCGTCTCCTGCCCGCTGCGCTCGTCGCACCCGTCGATCCCGCCACGCTCGCCGCCCTCTGCGCCGACGGCGTCAGCCGGCTCGACGTGCGTGACGTGCCCGTTGGCGCCGACGCGGGGCCGCTGGTCGAGATCGCCGCCGCCCGCGTGCCGCTCGCGGTCGCCGAAGCCGGCCGGGTCCGAGTCTTCCGTCCCGCCGACGGCGCCGAGGAGCACTATGCGGTGGAGATCGGCGCCCCCGACCGCGCGCGGTCCGTGCTCGCGCGTCTGCATTCCGCCTGCTTCACCGGCGACCTCCTTGGCAGCCTCAAGTGCGATTGCGGCCCGCAATTGCGCGGCGCGCTGGCCCAGATGGGCGCAGAAGGCGCGGGCCTCCTGCTCTATCTCAATCAAGAGGGGCGCGGCATTGGCCTCGCCAACAAGATGCGCGCCTATTCGCTTCAGGATCAGGGCTTTGATACGGTGGAGGCCAACCACCGCCTCGGCTTCGAGGATGACGAGCGCGATTTCCGCCTCGGTTCTTCCATCCTGAAAACCATGGGCTTCCACGCCATTCGCCTCATGACCAACAATCCGGCCAAGGTTGCCATGATGCAGGCCAACGGCATCGAGGTGACCGAGCGCGTGCCGCTCCGCGTCGGCCACACGGCGCAAAACGCCGCCTATCTGGCGACCAAGGCCGCCAAATCCGGCCACCTCTTGTGACATCGCGCAGCCGCTCCCTGCCGCCGCGCCTGCCCTGCACCCCACTCGACCTTGTGGTGACCAGATGGGGCGTCCGCTTCCACAGCCGCCGCTTCCCCGCCAGCATCGGCCGCACCGGCATCACCATCCGCAAGCGCGAAGGCGACGGCGCCACCCCGGCCGGCATCCACACCATCATCGGCCTCTTGTACCGCCCCGACCGGATCGGGCGTTGCCAGATGCCCGACTGGGC
>JANOEW010000663.1:0-2529 GCA_031413475.1 Amaricoccus sp. | reverse complement strand
TCGCCAGCAGCTTGTACTCGAGGGGCCTCAGCAGGAGCTCGGCGCCCTCGATCAAGACGCGATGCCGGGTGGGATCGATCTCCAGCCCCCGCCAGCTCAGGCGCTTGCCCTCGTCGCCGGCGCCGCGCGCCAAGCGGCGCTCGTTCGCACGGCGGGCGAGGCCCTTCACGCGCATCACGAGCTCGCGCACGCTGAACGGCTTGACGACGTAGTCGTCGGCGCCGACCTCGAAGCCGAGCACGCGGTCGTACTCGTCGCCGCGGGCGGTGAGCATCAGGATGGCGGCGTCCGCGACGGTGTCGTCGGCGCGGAGGCGACGGCACACTTCCATGCCCGACACGTCCGGGAGCATCAGATCGAGGACCACCACCGAAGGACGGAGCCGCGAGGCAGCGGCGAGCGCCTCCGTACCGTTCTCGACCGACTCGACCTTGAATCCGGCTTCGGTGAGGTTGAACGTGACGAGACGCCGGATGTCCTCCTCGTCGTCGACGACCAGCACAACGTCGGCGCCGGCCGGCGGCACGGTCGGCACGCTCCCGCTTGCGGGGCTCGTGGAGCCTGACGGCGCGGCACCATGCGGCGGATTCGACATCGCTGGGGTCATCTTACACCCATGCGGCACGCGTGCATTGACGCACGCACCAGCGGGATTATGTAAGACGAGGCGCGTGTCCTCGTTGGGCGACCGCGGGAACCAGACACGCGAGGGATGCCGATGAAGAACCTGACTCTCCTCACTATCCTCACGCTCGCCACGTTCGCAGCCGGCGTGGCCACGGGGTGCGGGGGCGACAAGAAGCCGGCCGAGACCGCCACGGGTCCCGTCGCCACGTCCGCGCCGACGGCCACGACGAGCACCACCGGCGCGCCCGGCAAGAGCGAGAAGATGGCCGTCAACGTCGACGACGACATCATCAAGGCCTGCAACCTCAAGTTCGAGAACATCGAGGATGCGCCCAAGTTCGACTACGACCAGGAGTCGTTGACGCAGGGCGAGAAGACCGTGCTCGAGGCGATCGCGAAGTGCCTCACCACCGGTGCGCTCAAGGGCCGCGCCGTCGACCTGGTCGGCCGCGCCGATCCGCGCGGCGAGACCGAGTACAACATGACCCTCGGCGCCAAGCGCGCCCGCTCGGTCCACACGTTCCTCGGCGGCCTCGGGGTCCCTGGGGACAAGTTGCGCGATACCTCCCGCGGCGAGCTCGACGCGAAGGGCACCGACGAAGAAGGCTGGCGCAAGGATCGCCGGGTCGACGTTCGGCTCTCGAAGTGAAACGTCGCTGACCGTCGACCTCCGCGCTGGGTTGGGCTAAGTCGCTTGGTCTGGATGCTCGACGACGTTCTCCTCAAGGAACACCTCGCCACGACCCTCGAGGGAACGAACCTCGAAGGCCTCGGCGAGCGCTACGAAGGTAAGGTCCGCGACAACTACAGTCGGGGTGACCGCCGCTTCATCGTGGTGACCGATCGCATCAGCGCGTTCGACCGGATCCTCGGCACGATTCCCTTCAAGGGTCAGGTCCTGAACCGCCTCGCCGCGTGGTGGTTCGAGAAGACGAAAGACGTCGCGAAGAGCCACTTCGTCGGCGTGCCTGATCCGAATGTCCTCGAGTGCATCGAGTGCAAACCGCTGCCCGTCGAGTTCGTCGTTCGCGCATACATCACGGGCTCCACGTCCACGAGCATGTGGACCCACTACGCTGCGGGCGCGCGGACGTTCTGCGGCCACGAGCTCCCGGAGGGCTTGCAGAAGAACCAGCGCCTGGAGCGCCCGATCCTCACGCCGGCGACGAAGGCGCCGCTGGGCGAGCACGACGTGAGCTCCTCGCGGGACGAGATCCTCGCCCGGGACAACGTGACGGCGGAGGACTTCGACCGGGCCGCAGAGATGGCGATGTTGCTCTTTGCCGCCGGGCAGAAGATCTGCGCCGACCGTGGGCTCATCCTGGTCGATACGAAGTACGAGATGGGGAAGACCCCCAGCGGCGAGATCGCCGTGATCGACGAGATCCACACCCCGGACTCCTCGCGCTTCTGGATGGCGGCGACTTACGAGGAGCGCTTCGCCGCGGGGCTCGACCCGGAGCCGCTCGACAAGGATTTCGTGCGTCGCTACTACACGGCGCTCGGCTACCGCGGCGACGGTGAGGCGCCCCCCTTGCCGCCCGAGGTTCGCATCGGCGCCGCGAAACGCTATGTCGAGGCGTTCGAGCGCATCACCGGCGAGACGTTCGTGGCCGACACGGATCCCCCGCTCCCGCGCATCGCAAAGAACCTCGGCCTTACCAAGAAGGACATCCCATGAAGGCCACCGTGCTCGTTCGCTTGAAGTCGGAAGTCCTCGATCCCCAGGGGGACGCGGTCCGGCGAGCGCTGGGGAAGCTGGGCTTCGAGGGCGTGAAGGGCGTTCGCGTGGGGAAGCTCATCGAGATCGAGCTCGAAGAAGCCGTCGCCGGCAAGGACCTGCAGTCCCGGCTCGAGAAGATGGCCGACGAGATGCTCGCCAACCCCGTGATCGAAGACTTC
>JANOEW010000662.1:0-6943 GCA_031413475.1 Amaricoccus sp. | reverse complement strand
CCCGTGTCAAATCGGTGCGCGCCTGCCTGCCCCCGGCAGGCGCGTTAGACGCGCCCGCCAGGCAGGCGCGCACCGATTACAGGCCGACGGTTATGCCCGGCGCCCCTCGCCCTGCGCGCTCACGCGCTCCGGGCGACCCGAAAGGGCGGGGCGGCACCCCGCCGATGCGATCCGGGGCGCACGTCTCTTCGGGTGATGAGGGCCAGCGCGACGGGGCGCAGCGCTCGACGCGGACGTGGCGCGCTGGTTCAGCGGCCTCGGCGCCGGCTACCACGGCCGGATCAACGCGGTGCTGCGCACCTACGTGCTGGCGCTGATCTCAAAGGAGGTGCTGAGCCGGGGCGACAAGGACCGGCGCGGCGACGAGATCTGGGGCAAGGCGCCGCCGAAGCGGAACGAGGGGTGAGGCCACGAGCGAGTGGCGGCGATCGGGCGAGGTTGTGTACGGCCCACAGCGCCCAGAGACGCGCAACGCAACGATTTGAGCACTCTGACGCTTGCAGTGAAGGGAAGACTGCCACAACCTGAGCGTGTTGCATAGTGGCGCAGGGGGAGAGGGGGAATTGAATGCCTAATTACGAGAAAACAATCCTATGCCTGGCAAATTCGCGAAAGACGAGCGGCCGCTGTGTTGCCGGCCGCGAAGTTGTGAACGGGGCACTACGTGCCTGGGTACGGCCCGTCAGCTCGCTAGGCACGGCCGAGGTCTCATTGGATGATCGGCGTTACAGCAATGGTGAGGATCCAAAGCTCCTCGACGTGATTGCAATCCAAATGATCGAGCCGCGACCCCATGCCTTTCAGACCGAGAACCATCTAATTGACGCTAAGTACTACTGGGCGCTCCGGAGGCGTGCGACTTGGGAGGAGGCGCTCGCCGCAGTCGACGGGCAGGAGCTTCCCCTCTGGAGCAATGCGGACTCAAGCTATAACGGGGTAAACGACCGGGTGCACCAAGCTCAGGCAAATCCCGCGCAGGGCTCTCTGCGCCTAATCAGCGTCTCTGATCTTCAGGTTCGCGTGTCTGTCGAAGGTGCTGCATTTGGCAATGCAAAGCGCAAGGTGCGCGGGTAATTCACCCATCTCAGAACTCGGTATCTACTATCCATCACCGATCCCGACATTGAGGCGCGCTACCTCGCGAAACCCGATGGGACAACCGACTTAGGACGAGCGCTCTTGTGCATAAGCCTCGGAGATCCCTACGATGGCTATGCGTACAAGCTGATCGCAGCGGTTATCCAGCCGCCTGAGTGAGCCCCTTCGACACGTGAGCAAGACATGCGACGCCGCAATGTTTGAAATAATCAGTATTGGTCATTCGACGCTAGACTATGGGAGTTTTGTCGCGCGGTTAAATGCGGAGGGAGTTACAGCAGTTGCTGATGTCAGAACGGCACCCTTTTCGCGACACTCTCCGCATTTCAATCGGCGCGAACTCCAAGCCGCTCTTGCGTGCGACTCGATCGCCTACGTCTTTCTCGGAAAGGAACTCGGAGGTAGACCTGATCGCTCTGATCTCTATACCCAAGGCGTTGCTGACTATGAGAAGATGGCGCGCACGCCGGGGTTTGCTGCCGGACTTGAGAGGCTCGAAAAGGGGGCTATGAAGTATCGCGTTGCTATGATGTGTTCGGAGCGTCACCCATTGGATTGCCACCGCTGTCTATTGGTCGGTCGCGTCCTAAAAGCCCGAGGCTACCTGGTTCGTCATCTTCTGCCGGGTGGACGCTCACTCCGCCAAGAAGATGTAGAAGAGGAACTGCTCGGCATGGCTGGCAATTTGCAAGCCGATATGTTTACCCCTCTGGGAGACCGCCTCGCCATCGCCTATAAACTGCGGGCGCGCAAAGTGGCATTCGTTGAGCAGAACGGGGCTCCCGACCTCAGTAGAGAAATAAAAAAGGCAAAAAATTAATGCAATCGCAGATTACAACAATTGGATTTACCAAAAGTAACGCGGAAAACTTCTTTGAACGCTTACTCTCCGCGAATGTGAAAACGGTCATAGACGTTCGCTTGCACAACACGTCTCAACTTTCCGGCTTCGCGAAGGCTGATGATCTCGGCTATTTCCTGAAGAAACTTGGCAACATTCGCTATGTTCATCAGCCCATACTAGCGCCGACGGACGATATCCTTAAAGCATTCAAGAGAGACAAAGGCGACTGGACTGTCTACGAACGAAAGTTCACGAGCCTGATGAACGCGCGTAAAATCGAAGATCGCTTTAGGCCTGAGATGTTCGAAGGCGCATGCTTACTCTGTTCGGAAGCGACACCTCACCACTGTCACCGACGCCTAGTGGTGGAGTACCTTAACTCGCACTGGGACGGTGCCCTTTCAGTGAGACACCTATAGGCGTTGTCAGCGAGCACACCGTCGCCTTAAGCTAAGATCCCCACCGGCTCCAGCCATGCCGCAAAATCCGCCTTCGCGCGGTCGGTGTAGCCCTTGTACCGCTCCCTCCGCCCCCTGCGCCCTCCCCGGGCGGCGTCGAGCGGGGGGAAGAGGCCGAAGTTGACGTTCATCGGCTGGAACAGCGCGGCCTCGGCGCCGCCGGTGACGTGGGCGACCAAAGCGCCGAGGGCGGTGGTGGGGGGCGGCGGCGCGAGCGGGGCGCCAAGGCGCTCGGCGGCGGCCATGCGGCCGGCGAGCATGCCCATGGCGGCGCTCTCGACGTAGCCCTCGACGCCGGTGATCTGGCCGGCGAAGCGCAGGCGGGGGTCGGCCTTCAGGCGCAGGGCGCCGTCGAGCAGGCGGGGCGAGTTGAGGAAGGTGTTGCGGTGGATGCCGCCGAGGCGGGCGAAGGCGGCGGCCTCGAGGCCGGGGATGGTGCGCAGCACCTCGACCTGGGCCGCGTGCTTCATCTTGGTCTGGAAGCCGACGTGGTTGTAGAGCGTGCCGAGGGCGTTGTCGCGGCGGAGCTGGACGACGGCGTAGGGTTTGCGGTCGGGCGCGTGGGGGTTGGTCAGGCCGATGGGCTTCATCGGGCCGAACCGGAGCGTCTCGCGGCCGCGCTCGGCCATGACCTCGATCGGCAGGCAGCCCTCGAAATAGGGGGTGTCGCGCTCCCAGTCCATGAACTCGGTTTTCTCGGCGGCGAGCAGCGCGTCGATGAAGGCCTCGTACTGGGGGCGGTCCATCGGGCAGTTGAGATAGGCGGTGCGGTCCGCCTCGGTCTCGCCCTTGTCGTAGCGCGACTGGAACCAGGCCTTGGAAAGGTCGACGGTGTCGAAATGCACGATCGGGGCGATGGCGTCGAAGAAGGCGAGTGCGGATTCGTCGGTGAGCTGGCGGATGGCCTCGGCGAGCGCGGGGCTGGTCAGCGGCCCGGTGGCGACGATCACGCTGGTCCAGTCGGACGGCGGCAGGCCCGCAACCTCGGCGCGGTCGATCGTGATCAGCGGATCGGCCTCGAGGCGCGCGGTGATCTCGGCGGAGAACGGGTCGCGGTCGACCGCGAGCGCGCCGCCGGCGGGCAACGCGTGCCGGTCCGCCGCGGCGATCACCAGGCTGCCGGCGGCGCGCATCTCCCAGTGCAGCAGGCCGACGGCGTTCGCCTCGTGGTCGTCCGAGCGGAAGGAATTCGAGCAGACCAGCTCGGCGAACCCGGCGGTCCGGTGGGCGAAGGTGCCGACCGCCGGGCGCATCTCGTGCAGGACCACCGGCACGCCGAGGGCGGCGATCTGAAAGGCGGCCTCCGAGCCAGCTAGGCCGCCGCCGACGACATGAACGGGCGCGGGTCGGGTCATGACGGACACTTAGGCGAGCGCCGCGGCGAAGGAAAGCCGCACGCCCTCAGAACCGGAGCGCCTTGGCCTGGCGAATCTGCGGCAGCGTCGCGATTTCGGCGAGGGCCTGCGGGTTCACCGCCTCGTCCACCCCGAGGAACGCGATCGCCTCGCCGCTCTTTTCCGCTCGTCCCAGGGCGAAGGTCGCGATGTTGATCCCGAGCGTGCCGAGCTTGGTCCCCAGCGCGCCGATGTAGCCCGGGGTGTCGGTGTTGGTGGTGTAGAGCATGTTCGGCATCGGCTCGGCCTCGAGCCCGATGCCCTTGATTTGGATGAACCGCGGCTTGCCATCCGAATAGATCGTGCCCGCCACCGATCGGGTCTGCTGCTCGGTGGTCACGATCAGCCGGATGTAGGACCCGAAGGCCCCCTGCGCGTCGCGCCGGGTCTCGGCGATGTGCATGCCGCGTTCGCGCGCGACGATCGGGGCCGAGACCATGTTCACGGCGCCCTCGCCGACCAGCGGCTTCAGCAGGCCGGCCGCGAGCGCCGCGGTCAGCGGCTTGAGGTTCAGCAAGCCGACCTCGCCGACGTATTCGATCTCGATCTCGGTGACGGCGTGCTCGGACACCTGCCCGGCAAAACTGCCGAGCATCCCCGCGAGGCCGATCCAGGGCCGCAGGATCGGCGCCTCCTCGGCGGTCACCGAGGGCGCGTTCAGCGCGTTTGATATCGCGCCGCGCATCAGGTAGTCCGACATCTGCTCGGCGATCTGCAGCGCCACGTTCTCCTGCGCCTCGGTGGTGGCCGCGCCGAGGTGCGGCGTGCAGACGACGTTCGGGGCGTCGAACAGCGGGTTGTCCTTGGCCGGCTCGACCGAGAACACGTCGAAGGCCGCGCCGGCCAGATGGCCCGAGCGCAGCGCCGCGGCGACCGCGGCCTCGTCGACCAGCCCGCCGCGGGCGCAGTTGATCAGCCGCGCGCCGGGCTTCATCCGGGCGATGCGTTCGGCGGACAGGATGTTCGCGGTCTTTTCGGTCTTGGGCACGTGCAGCGAGACGAAATCGGCGCGGGCCAGCAGGTCGTCGACCGCTTCGACGCGCTCGACGCCGAGCGCCTGCGCGCGGTCGGCGGACAGGAACGGGTCGTAGGCGATCACCTTCATCTTCAGCCCGATCGCGCGGGCGGCGACCACCGAGCCGATGTTGCCGGCCCCGATCAGCCCGAGCGTCTTGCCGGTGATCTCGACGCCCATGAACTTCGACTTCTCCCACTTGCCCGCGCGGGTCGAGGCGTCGACGGCGGGCAGCTGGCGGGCGACGGCGAACATCAGCGCGATCGCGTGCTCGGCGGTGGTGATCGAGTTGCCGAACGGCGTGTTCATCACCACGATGCCGCGGGCCGAGGCGGCCGGGATGTCGACGTTGTCCACGCCGATGCCGGCGCGGCCGATCACCTTGAGCTTGCTCGCCTTCGCCAGCAGATCGGCGGTCGCCTTGGTGGCGGAGCGGATGGCGAGGCCGTCGTAGCCGCCGATGATCTCGGCGAGGCGGGAGGGATCGCGGCCGAGCTGCGGCTGGAAGTCGACCTCCACTCCCTGGTCGCGGAAGATCTGCACGGCGGCGTCGGACAGCTCGTCGGAAATGAGCACCTTGGGCATGGGAATGTCTCTCGGAGAAAAGGGGAGGATCAGCCGGCCTTGACCGTCGCGAAAGCCCAGTCGAGCCAGGGCGTCAGCCGCCCGACGTCGGCGGTCTCGACCGTGGTTCCGCACCAGATCCGCAGGCCCGGCGGCGCGTCGCGGTGGCCGGCGATGTCATGGGCCACGCCCTCGCTTTCGAGGAGCCGGGCGAGCCGCCTGACGAAATCGCGCTGCCCGGTCTCGTCGCGGGCGGTGATCTCCGGGTCGGCGATCCGGAGGCAGACCGAGGTGTTCGAGCGGTGCGCCGGATCGGCGACCAGGTTCTCGATCCAGTGCCTCGTGTCGACCCAGTTCTGCAGCGCGGCGAAACTGGCGTCGGCGCGGGCGCGGGTCGCGGTCAGGCCGCCGATGCCCTCGATCCAGTCGAGCGCGTCGATGGCGTCGGCGACGGCGAGCATCGAAGGGGTGTTGATCGTCTCGCCGGCGAAGACGCCCTCGATCAGCTTGCCGCCTTTGGTGAGACGAAAGATCTTGGGGATCGGGCGGTCGGGGGTGAAGGACTCCAGCCGCTCCACCGCGCGGGGCGAGAGGATCAGCATGCCGTGCGCGGCCTCGCCGCCCATCGCCTTCTGCCAGGAGAAGGTGGTGGCGTCGAGCTTCGGCCAGTCGAGGGCCTGGGCAAAGGCGGCGGAGGTCGCGTCGCAGAGGCTGAGGCCGGGGCGGTCGGCGGCGATCCAGTCGACGTTCGGGACGCGGGCGCCCGAGGTGGTGCCGTTCCAGGTGAAGACGACGTCGGCCTCGGGGCGGACCGTGGCGAGGTCGGGCAGTTCGCCGTAAGGGGCGGTCAGGACGCGGGTGTCGGCGAGCCGGAGCTGCCTGGTGACGTCGGTGGCCCAACCCGCGCCGAAGCTCTCCCAGACCAGCATGTCGACGGGGCGGGCGCCGAGCAGGGTCCACATCGCCATCTCGAAGGCGCCGGTGTCGGAGGCGGGCACGATGCCGACGCGGTAGTCCGCGGGCACGCCGAGCAGGCGGGCGGTGCGGTCGATGACGTCCTTGAGCTGCGCCTTGGGGCCGGCGGCGCGGTGCGATCGGCCGAGCCAGGCGCGGGCGGCGACGGCCTCGGCGGTCCAGCCGGGGCGCTTGGCGCAGGGGCCGGAGGAGAACTCGGGGCGGGTGGGCTTGAGGTCGGGTCGGGACAGGGAGGGCGACAGCGTCGCCGGGGTCGCGTGGCGCATGGGGCCAGCTCCGTCGTCAGGGTGAGATCGCTGAGCCCGCCCCGCTCACCCTCGTCCGGGGACGCGCCCGAGGTCGGGATAGGCGATTTCGCCCTGCCTGCCAAGGCGGATCTTTTCGGCCCTCCCAGTGCACCCAGAACGGGCATTCAGCGTGAATATTCGCTATCAGGCTGATTTGATTAAATAATTGAATCGTAAACGAAATCCTAACCCCGCGTCGGGCGGCTACTCCCCCGCCGTCGTTGCCTGCGGATGCGGTCCGCGTACGAGGGTCGGGACGGGAGACGGCGCCAGAGGCGCAACGGTCGAGCGCGCCGCGGGCGGGCCGC